>JADGPB010000172.1 GCA_017882655.1 Propionibacteriales bacterium | reverse complement strand
CGAGGCTGATTCGGCAATTGGAAGGATCAAAATGGCCCACGTTCCTTCGCCGAACTTCGCCGACCTCGACTGGTGGCGGCACTCGGTGGTCTACCAGATCTATCCGCGATCGTTCCACGACGGGAACGGTGACGGTACGGGAGACCTCCTCGGCATGTCCCATGCGTTGGGCTACCTCGCCTCGCTCGGCGTCGACGCCGTGTGGGTCAGCCCCTGGTACCCCTCGCCACTGGCCGACGGCGGCTACGACGTGGCGGACTACTGCGACATCGACCCCCGGTACGGGACGCTCGACGACGCAGCGCTGTTCGTCAACGAGGCGCATGGTCTCGGACTGCGGGTCTTCATCGACCTCGTACCCAACCACGCCTCCAGCGACCATCCCTTGTTCCAGGCCGCGGTCGCGGCGGGACCCGGATCGCGCGAGAGGGAGATGTTCATCTTCCGCGACGGTCGTGGACCCGGTGGGAACCTCCCGCCGACGAACTGGGGCGCAATCTTCGGCGGGCCGGCCTGGGAACGGATCATCGACGCCGACGGCCACGAGGAGCAGTGGTACTGCCACATGTTCGCTCCCGAGCAGCCCGACTGGAACTGGGAGAACCCGGCCGTCGCCGACATGTTCGATGCTGTCATCCGGTTCTGGTTCGACCGCGGCATCGACGGGATTCGCGTCGACGTCGCCGACTCCATGGCGAAGGACCAGTCGTTCCCCGACACCACCGTCGATCCCAAGACCGGCTACGGGACGACCCAGAAGTCGATCGGCGCCCCGTACTGGGACCAGCCGGCCGTCGAGCACATCCACCGTCGCTGGCGGGCGATCGCCGACTCGTACGCCGGAGACCACCTGGGTAAGAGGATCTTCGTCTCCGAGGCGCACATGAACCCGGCCGAGCGGCTGGTCAGCTACGTGGCGCCGGGACGACTCCACACGACGTTCAACTTCGACCACCTCTGGTGCGAGTGGACCGCCCCCTCACAGCGGGCGATGATCGAGACCATCCTGCGAGTTCACGCGGAGGTCGGCGCGCCTCCCACCTGGGTGATCGGCAACCACGACACGACCCGCGTGGTGACGCGGTACGGCAAGGCGGAGACCGGCTGGCGCTTCCTCGCCGACGGTGTTCACCCGGATGACGGCCAGAAGTTCGCCGAGCACTTCGCGCCACTCCCCACCGACGTCGCGCTCGGTCGGCGTCGCGCGCGGGCGGCCGCCCTGCTCGAGTTCGCCCTGCCCGGTGTCGCGTACATCTATCAAGGCGACGAGCTGGGCCTGCCCGAGGTCGAGGACCTTCCCACCGAGTCGTTGCAGGACCCGACCTGGGAGCGCTCGGGACACACGGTCCGCGGGCGCGACGGCTGCCGTGTCCCGCTGCCGTGGTCGGGAACGGAACCGCCGTACGGGTTCGGGCCAGGCATCGGCCAGCCTTGGCTCCCACAACCGGCGAACTGGGCAGACCTCACGATCGCCGCGCAGACCGGTGTGCCCGGAAGCCAGCTCGAGCTGTACAGGGCGGCGCTCGCCGAGCGGCACCGCAACCCGGCGCTGGGCGACGGCACCCTGACGTGGGACGAGACAAGCCCGAACGTGCTGAGCTTCACACGCGAGCCAGGCTTCCGGTGCATCGTGAACTACGGCGACGACGTCGTACCGATTCCTGACAACAGTCGGCCTATTCTCGCCTCAGGCGACGTGTCGGCGGGAATCGGTCGCGACACTGCGGTGTGGTTCTCTGTGTGACTCTCCCCTTCGCCCCGACCGTCCTTGCCCTGACCCTCGCGATCTTCGCCGCCTTCATCATCGGCGTCTCGAAGACATCGGTCGGCGGCATTGCCACCCTGGCCGTCGGGATCTTCGCGCAGCTCATGCCGGCCAAGGAGTCCACGGCCGCGGTGCTCCTGCTCCTGATCATCGGTGACGTCATCGGGGTCTGGACCTATCACAAGCACGCCGACTGGGGCCTGCTCAAGAAGCTCCTCCCGTCCGTGCTGCCGGGCATCGCGCTGGGGGCCCTGTTCGTACGGTTCGTGCCTGACGTCGGGCTCAAGACGTTCATCGGCGTCATCCTCGTCGTGATGCTCGTCCTGCAGCTGATCAGCCGTCGCAAGCCGGTGATCGACGACGGGGTCAAGACGATGCACCCGGCAGCCACGATCGGTACGGGTGTGGCTGCCGGCTTCACGACGATGACGGCCAACGCTGCGGGCCCGGTGATGAGCCTGTACCTGCTGGCCGCCCGCGTCGACAAGACCCGGTTCCTCGGTACGGGCGCCTACTACTACCTGATCATCAACCTGACCAAGGTGCCGTTCTCCGCGGCCCTCGGGTTGTTCCACGTCTCGACCCTGTGGCTGACGCTGATCCTGCTCCCAGCCGTACTGCTCGGCACCTGGCTCGGCCGCATCCTCATCAAGAAGGTGAGCCAGCTCTGGTTCGAGCGCCTCACCCTGGCCGCGACCGCGATCGCTGCGATCTCGCTGCTGCTCTAGTGGACCGTGTCCGACCTAGTGGCGCGTGCCTGTGTGGAGCCCGTTCACTGAGAGCGGAGCAGCTACGTCCACTCGCTCTGTGGCGACGGGAACAAGGCGATTCGAGGCTGTGCGCAGCATGACGATCCCCAACCACACGAACCACACGATCTGCAGCAACCCGAAGACCTTCGCCAAGTCCGCCAGAGCCGGCACGTTGGAGAGAACGCCGGCGGCGCCGACTGCCACTCCGCACCAGTTCAGCGCCTTGGGCAGGGCGGCCCCTCGCAGCGCAGCCAAGCTCACGAGCAGGACCCACAGGCCGCCGAGGAGCTCCCCGCCGGCGCTCCCGAGGCCGTCTGCCACCGGCTCGATCGCCTGCCAGGCGGATACTGCCTGCGCAGGACTGGTGGCATGGAGGTCGACGACTGCCGCCATCCCGGCATTGAACGTCAAACCGCTCGCGACGAGCATGGCTGCCCAGATGCATCCGACCATGCTCGCCGCCTGAGACAGAGTCGGCGCTCCACGGCGCAGGCGGGCGTGAAGCGACAGGGCCAGAACGGCCAGAACGATGCCGAACACCACGTAGGTGATGAGGTTCATGATGCGCATGCTGTCGTGATTGGCGATGAGTGCGTTCACCTTCTCGACGGGATCCACGACATCCATGTACTTCACGAACACCAGGAAGAAGGGCATGGCGACCACGTAGGCCGCTCCGAGGTACAGGGCGGCAAGGCCCCCGACCTTGTCCTGCTGTCCAGTTCCACTCGCCGATGTGTTCATGGTGGTCTCCTCTCTGGTCGGGCTCCGTTTGTCCGACACTCCGATGGGCTTACGTTGTAAGTATGGCATTTACGTTGTAAGTTCGTCAAGGAGGTACCGACAGAACCGCACCCAGTGCGCCGTCCCCTGAGGTGGAAGATTGCCCGTTCCGACACGACCCACACCGAGTCCCGGTTCCCGTGCGCCCTTGAGCAGGGAACGGGTCCTCGCTGCTGCCGTCTCGCTCGTCGACGAGGCGGGCCTTGGGTCGCTCACGATGCGCGAGCTCGGCCAGAGGCTCCGTGTCGAGGCGATGTCGCTCTACAACCACGTGGCCAACAAGGACGACATCCTCGACGGCATGGTCGATCTCGTCGTGGGCGAGATCGACCTTCCGTCGGACACGGCCGACTGGAAGGAGGCCATGCGCCGGAGAGCGACCTCGGCCCAGGCCGTCTTCACGCGTCACCCATGGGCGAGCGGACTGGTCGACTCACGAGAGAGCAGCGGTCCGGCGAGACTCCGCTACTTCGACTGGGTGGTGGGGACGCTCCGGCGCGCGGGGTTCTCACTCGAGATGTCCGCCCGTGCGTTCTCGATCCTGGACAGCTACGTCTATGGCTTCGGTCGACAGCAGCTCAACCTCTCCGCTGGAAGCGACATGTCGCCGGAGGAGATGGCGGAGGCCTTCAGCCATGCGATCCCAGCGGACGAGTACCCATATCTCAGGGAGATGGTCGACTACGCGATCACGTCCGTCCACGACGACGGCGCCGACTTCGAGTTCGGGCTCAGCCTGATACTCGATGGTCTGCAGAGGCTTCTCGCCTGAGCCGCTCCGCCTCGCCGCAGTGAGGGCGCAGCCATCAGGCCGCCCAGCGCGGGTCGCGGCCGGTCCAGGCGACGAGCTTCTCGTACGGATCGGCGTCCGGGCCGACCTCGACCACGGGTCCGAACGGGATCTCCGGGCCACGCGGCTCGGCCGGGACCTTGTCCATGTACGCCGGCAGCGCCGCGGTGGCCAACCCGACGTCGAGCACCTCCGGGGTTCCGAGCGCCATGGCGAGGTCCCAGGCATGGACAGTCAGCTCGCCGATGTACGAGGCAGCGGCGGAAGCTCCAGGGACGGTGCCCCAAGGCACAGTCACCTCACGGGTCAGGCACTCGTCGTCGGCCAGCACAGCGTCCGTCGCCGCGCGTCCGGCGGTCCAATCGGCAACCCAGTCGGTCGTCTCCAGCTCGCGCGGTACGGACCAGAACGGCTGCCCGCTGAGCACGACGCCGATGCGGCGTACGACCGCCTGCAGGTGGCCGATCAGCCGGTTCACGTCGTAGTCCTCGCACGGCGTCGGCAGATGCGCCTGCTCCGGCTTGACCGCCGCGATGAGGTCTCCCGCCTGGTCCATCGCGGTTGCCAACATGGGTCGGGGGTCGAATGCGGTCATGACTCTTCTCCTTCGAGTGGGTGCGTCGGGCGACGCTTGACTTCAAGTCAACATCGAGAACATGACACCTCCTGTCAGGTTTTAGGACGAGAATCCTTCCATGCGCGCCGATCGTCTGCTTCGACTCCTCATGCTGCTCCAGCGGCACCGCCGGGTGACGGCCGCCTGGCTCGCCGACGAGCTTGAAGTGAGCGAGCGGACGGTGCTGCGCGACATGGAGGCGCTGTCCGCGGCAGGCGTGCCGGTCTACACCGAGCGCGGTCGCCACGGCGGCTGCGTGCTGCTCGACGACTTCACCACCGAGGCAACCGGCATCACCCCTGCCGAGGCGCAGGCGCTGTTCGCCTGGTCGTCGCGTGACGCGGTGGCCGACCTCGGCCTGGGACCGGCCCTGACGTCGGCGCTCACCAAGATCGCGGCCACCGCGCCCAGCGGCGCCCTCGCCGACGCCGAGGCTCTCGGGACGATCGTGCACTCGGATCGGAGGCGCTGGTACGGGGAGACCGAAGGCGTCCCCTGGCTGCCGACGCTGCGCGAGGCGACGTCCGCGAAGCGCCGCCTGACGATCTCGTACGCCGCGGCGGGGTCCGACACGGCAGACGAACGCACGATCGACCCGATCGGGCTGGTCGACAGCTCGGGGCACTGGTACCTCGTCGCCGAGCGCGACCAGGAGCTTCGCACGTACCGGGTCTCGCGGATCCACGCGGTCACGGTCCTCGCCGAGCCGACAGCGCCGTCGGACACACGGCCGCTCGCCGACATCTGGGCCGGACTGCGCAGCGGCCTGGAACAGCGGGACCACCCGCTCGAGATCGTCGTCTCCGTGGCCAGGGAGAGGCAGGAGCCTGTACGCAGGATGCTGAGCATGCAGCTGGCACCGGGGACGACGATCCGCAGCGACGAGCCGGACGAGCACCGCGTGCTGTGGCATCTGGCCGTGCGGTTGCCGCACGTCATCGTGGCCATGGCGGTCGCCGAGGCTCCGGACATGCTGGTCGTCGAGCCGGCCTGGCTGCGGGACGAGGTGCGCGCCGCGGCCCTTCGTACCCTCGAGCACTACCCCGCGCGCGACGAGCCCTGACCGATCCCTCGCTCCCCTCCGCAGCTTTCGGTACCGTCGGCACGTGCTCACGCTGATCTCTCCGGCGAAGTCGCTGGATCTCACGTCGCCGGTACTGGCCTGGTGAACACTGCTCAACGCGCGGGAACATGCCGGAACGAC
>JADGPB010000171.1 GCA_017882655.1 Propionibacteriales bacterium | reverse complement strand
GGTCTGACCAGGTGATTCGGGAGCGACACCCGGCGACCGCCCGGAGCGATCCTTCGAACCGATACCGTCAGTTCTGCACGAGCCTCGTTGCTCGGTCCTTGTGCCCCTGAGAGAATCGACACCATGGCCCAGTTCACGTCGACCGTCTACCAGAACGAGTTCCTTCCCGACGGCGGCACCGATGTCAACGCGATCGTGACGATCGACTGCGTGGGCGCGGGCGCGGCGGGGCAGACCGGATCGGGTGCCGCGGGCGAGATCATCATCGTCGACACCTCCGGGTCGATGGGCGAGACCAACATGCGAGCCGCCAAACAGGCCGCCATGGTCGCCGTCGACGCGATCCTCGACGGCACGTACTTCGCGATCATCGCTGGCAACCACAAGGCCTACCTGGCGTACCCGATGGTGCAGACCGGTGCCGGCCTGGTGCAGATGACCCCGCAGACGCGTCGCCAGGCCAAGGACGCCATCAGCTTCTTCAGGTCCGACGGCGGTACGGCGATCGGCGCCTGGCTCAACCTCGCGCGCGCCCTGTTCGACTCGGTCGGGCCGCTGTCCCAGAAGCACGCCATCCTGCTTACCGACGGCGAGAACCACAACGAGACGCCGCAGCAGCTCGACGCGGCGATCCGCAACTGCCTCGGCCAGTTCCAGGCCGACTGCCGCGGTGTCGGCGTCGACTGGAAGGTCGAGGAGATCCGCAAGATCGCCCAGGCGCTGCTCGGCTCAGTCGACATCATCCCGTCAGGGATGGACATGCCGGCGGTCTTCGGCGAGCTCATGCACAAGGCCATGGGTCGTGGTGTGGCCGACGCGCAGCTCCGGGTGTGGGTGCCGCAGGGCGCTCAGGTCCTCTTCGTACGGCAGGTGTCGCCGACCGTCGAAGACCTGACGGGTCGCGGGACGCCGATCAACCCCCTCACCCAGGCTTACCCGACCGGGTCCTGGGGTGACGAGTCACGCGACTACCACCTCTCCGTACGGCTGCCGGCGAAGGCCGTCGGCCAGGAGCAGCTGGCTGCTCGGGTCCAGCTGAGCCTCGGTCCGACCGTCACCACTCAGGGTCTCGTGAAGGCGCGCTGGTCGAACGACGCGGCCCTCACTGCGAGGATCAGCCCCGAGGTCGCCCACTACACCGGGCAGACCGAGCTCGCCGCGGCGATCCAGGAGGGTCTGGCAGCCAAGGCCGCCGGCGACGACCGCACGGCGACGACCAAGCTCGGCCGCGCGATCCAGCTCGCCGCGCAGACCGGCAACGAGGAGGCCACCTCGAAGCTTCGCAAGGTGGTCGACGTCGAGGATGCCGACAACGGCACAGTCCGGCTCAAGCGGCAGGTCGAGAAGGCCGACGAGATGGCGCTCGACACGGCCTCCACCAAGACGACACGGATCCGCGGCTGATGGCCGGTATCTGCGAGAACGGTCACCGTTCCACGACCGACGACTACTGCGATACCTGCGGTGCGCCGGTTCATCCGGCGCCTTCGGTCGGCATCGCTCGACCGGTCGCTGCGCCGACCACCCAGAAGTGCCCCAACTGCGGAGCGAGCAACCCCGCGGATGCACTGTTCTGCGAGGCGTGCGGCTACGACTACACGACCGGTACGCTGCCGCGCTCCGACGTCGCCGGCATGCTGGGACTGCGGCGCGATCCGGTACCGGTGGACTCGTCAGGGAACGCGCCCGCGAGCGTCCCTGTCGTGTCCGCGACCCCTTCGTATCCGGGTCTGTCCTCGGCCACACCCAGTGCCGCGGCAAGCCCGCTCGACATCGACACGCCCTCCGCGGCGCCTGTCCCCGCCGAGGTGCAGCCGGTCGCAGAGGCGCCCGGGGAGCCGTTTCCGGCGGCACCAGCGAGCGACGAGCCCGTACCGCCTGTGGTGGCTCCGCCCGTGACCGCTCCCGACGAACCTGCGGCGGTACCGGCTCCCGTCGAGGCGACGCCGCTGGACGACGAGCAGCCCACCCGTGGCCGCCCGGCGCCGCGCCGCGAGTCGTACGTGGCGGAGATCTGGATCGACCCCGACTGGTACGAGGTCCAGGAGACCGACGAACCGATGCCGTCGGTGGCGCTGCCCGCGACCGTCGTCCTCGGGGTCGACAACCTCATCGGCCGCGCCTCGGCGAGTCGCAACATCCACCCTGAGGTGGACTGCGGCATCGACTCCGGCGTGAGCCGCCGCCAGTCGCGCCTGTCGACCGACAGCACCCGCTGGTACGTGGAGGACCTCGGCTCCGCCAACGGCACCTTCGTGGGACCGGCCGCCGGGCCGCTGCCGACGATGCCGATCCAGGGCCGGTACGAGCTCGGGCCGGACGACCGCATCTACGTCGGCGCCTGGACCCGGATCGTCGTGCGCAAGGCATCCAAGGACGAAGTCGACGCGCTCAGCTGAGACGACGTACGCACCGGGCTTCGGCCTGTGGCGAACAGAGGCGTGTCCTGGATGACGGGTGTGGCAGTCTGGCAGGCGGGGAGAGGCACAGAGCCGCCCGACGAGGAGGACAGCCGTGGAGATCAAGGTCGGGATTACGCACGTGAACCGCGAGGTCGCGGTCGAGTCGGAGAGCACCCCCGAAGAGATCCAGGCGGCGCTCACCGAGGCGATCGCCGGCGGCGGGTTCCTCACGCTGGTCGACGACAAGGGCCGCAAGGTACTCATCCCGGCCGCCGGCATCGCGTACGTCGACCTCGGCGCCGAGCACGTCCGCGCGGTGGGTTTCAACACGGTCTAGCCTGGGGCTCCTCACCTGGCGTACCTCCGCGACCAATCCTGCCGCTCGCCAAGGCGAGCGCGAGACCTGAGAGTCTCGCACCGCGCTTCAACCGGACTTGTTGTCGTTATGGCGAGGGTTGAGACCGGCTCCAGCGCTTAGACGGGAGTTGCGGTCGTTCTGAGTGCCGGATTCGGCCCCATACCGACCACAACTCCCGTCGAACTTCTGTGAGCGCGAGAGACAGTCGTCATAACGACCACAACTCCCGTCCAAACAGGCGAAGCGCTCCCGTTCGGCCAGCACGGCGAGATCTAGGGATCACCACCCCCACCGTTCGTGAAGGGCGTGAGAGACCCGCCACTCGCCGCGCGCCGGGTGAAAGGGACCGCGTCAGGTAGACTGATCTGAAGCGCCGAACTGGCGCCCGTCGCTGAACACCCCGGTCACCCGACCGGCGCGGTGCAGCGAGGCCCGTTTTCCGGCCTGTGAGGGCCGGCCACCCGATAGGCACCACACTGACCATCGAGACCGGCTCCACCATGAGCCCGAGCAGCGCCCCCGAGAATTTCGTCCACGAACCGATCGCCGAGGCCGACCCTCGCGTCACGTTCGAAGAGCTCGGCGTGATGCCCGACATCGTCGAAGCACTCGCTGAGATCGGCATCACCCACCCGTTCCCCATCCAGGTCCTCTCGATCCCCATCGCGATCCAGGGAACCGACATGATCGGCCAGGCCCGTACGGGCACCGGCAAGACCCTGGCGTTCGGTATCTCCCTGCTGCAGCGCATCGCCGTACCGGGTCAGCCGGAGTACGAGGAGCTCGAGGCTCCCGGCAAGCCGCAGGCGCTGGTCATGTGCCCCACCCGAGAGCTGGCGCTCCAGGTGACACGCGACATCGCGATCGCATCGACGAAGCGCAAGGCGCGCGTCATGACCGTGTACGGAGGTGTCGGCTACGACCCGCAGCTCGACCAGCTCACCGCCGGCGTCGACGTCGTCGTGGGCACGCCTGGTCGCCTCAAGGATCTCGCCGACCGTCGCTCGCTCGACCTCTCCCACGTGAAGGTGCTCGTGCTCGACGAGGCCGACGAGATGCTCGACCTCGGCTTCCTGCCGGACGTCGAGCGGCTGATCGCGAGGACCCCCTCCACCCGCCAGACCATGCTGTTCTCGGCGACGATGCCGTCCGCGATCGCCGCCCTGGCCCGTACGCACCTGTCGCACCCGGTGAACATCCGCGCCGAGGCCCATGACGCGCAGGCGACCGTGCCGGACACGACGCAGTTCATCTACCAGACGCACAACCTCGACAAGCCCGAGATCGTCGCGAAGCTGCTGCAGGTGCAGGATGCCGACCGCATCATGGTCTTCTGCAAGACCAAGCGCGGCGTGCAGCGACTCACCGACGACCTCATCGACCGCGGCTTCGAGGCCACCTGCATCCACGGCGACCTCACCCAGGTCTCGCGGGAGAAGGCGCTCAAGCGCTTCCGCGAGGGCAAGGTGCAGGTCATCGTCGCCACCGACGTCGCGGCTCGTGGCATCGACGTCGCGAACGTCAGCCACGTCGTCAACTTCGAGTGCCCCGACGACGAGAAGACGTACGTGCACCGCATCGGCCGTACGGGCCGCGCCGGCAAGAAGGGCATCGCCGTCACCCTTGTCGACTGGGCCGACGTCACCCGCTGGAAGGTCATCAACCGGATGCTGGACCTGCCGTTCAGCGAGATCGCGGAGTCGTACTCCACCTCTCCCGAGCTGATGGCCGACCTGGGCATCCCCAAGGGCACCAAGGGCCGGATCGTACCCACCAAGCCCCGTTCGGAGCGCGAGGACCGCGGCGAGCTGCTCGAGCAGCACGGCGGTCATGGCTCGCACGATCGTGACGGAGGACGCGGCGGTCGTGACGGAGGCCGTGGCGGCCGGGATCGTGACGGAGGCCGTGGCGGCCGCGATCGTGACGGTCGCCAGGAGCGCCCCCGCGCGAAGGATGCCGCGTCCGAGTCCGCTGAGGCCAAGCCCCACCGCGACCGCGTACGTCGCCGCAACGGCGAGCCGATCGTGGCAGACGGTACGGCGCCTGTGGCCGGTGCTTCGGAGACCACCGAAGACGGAGCCTCCAAGCCGCGCCATCGCCGCCGTCGCCGCAGTGGTGGCGACGCGTCTGGCGCACCGGCGGTCGAGGCAGCCTCCACCGCCAAGTGACCTTTGCACGAAACGGGTGACCCGCAAGGGTCACCCGTTTCGTCTTTGCTCGCCAGATGAGTTCGGGCTGGGTGGTCCCACGTGTTGGGGAGCCTTGGAGCACGCGTGGGTCAGGCCCGAATGCTGAGGGACGGTCGGGGGAATCAAGTGCGAGGTCAGCGCAACTGCGGCCTCGGCACGGTTGGGTCAGGCCCGATGCGGCAGGTCCGCCCGGGTCGGCAGCCCTTCCCAGTCCCCGGCCGACGCCACGCAGCGCCCTGCCACCCACACTCCCCGACGCAACGCGTCGAGCGGCGGCAGAAGGTCCAGCAGACCGGACAGCAGACCGGCGCACAGTGCGTCCCCGGCCCCGATGACGTCGACGACCGGGACCTCGGCCGCAGGGACGGCGATGCTTTCCTCTGGGGTGATCAACGTCGCGCCGGCGCTCCCGCGTTTCACGACCACGACCGGGATGCCCGGATCGTCGATCAGGTCCACCTCGTCGTCGGACGCCACCAGGAGGTTCACCAGCCCCCGTAGGGATGCCAGAGCGTCCGCGGCCTCGTGCCGTGACCAGAGCGCGGGACGGAAGTTCACGTCCAGGCACACCCGTACTGACCTCGACCTGGCCTCCCGGGCGAGCGTCACCCAGGCCTCGCGCGCGGACTCCGACAGAGCCGGTGTGATGCCGCTCAGGTGCACCCACTGGACGCCGGAGTCGAGGGCAGCCAGCGCGTCCGCCGGCCCCAGCCGCGATCCCGCCGAACCACGGCGCAGGTAGGTCACCTGGCGCGCGTGGTCCGACGGATCAACCAGCACCATCGCCCCGGCCGATGCTGCGGGGACCCTCCGGACGAAGCGCATGTCAACCCCTTCGGAGGCCAGCGTCCCGGCTACCCACGCGCCCAGGTCGTCGTCGCTGACGCATCCCACCCACGCCGCTCGGTGACCCAGACGGGCCAGCCCGATCGCGACGTTGGCCTCGGCTCCCGCGACATGCGCCTCGGCGTGCCACGC
>JADGPB010000170.1 GCA_017882655.1 Propionibacteriales bacterium | reverse complement strand
AAGGAGCACTCATGACAGACACGATCCTCTCCATGCGGGGGATCACGAAGGAGTTCCCGGGGGTGAAGGCCCTTGAGGACGTGACCTTCGAGGTGGAGCGGGGCGAGATTCATAGCATCGTAGGAGAGAACGGCGCCGGGAAGTCGACGCTGATGAAGGTTCTGTCCGGCGTCTACCCCTTCGGTACGTACGAAGGCGAGATCCACTACAACGACCAGCTGGTCAAGTTCCGCAACATCCGCGAGTCGGAGCACGCGGGTATCGCGATCATTCACCAGGAACTGGCCTTGATCCCCGAGCTGACCATCGTCGAGAACCTGTACCTCGGCAACGAGGTCGCCACCGTCGGTGTCATCAACTGGTTGGAAGCCGGGAAGAAGGCCAAGGAGGTCCTGGCGCGGGTGGGACTCCACGAGGACCCCGACACCCCGATCAAGCACATCGGCATCGGCAAGCAACAGCTCGTCGAGATCGCCAAGGCCCTGTCCAAGGATGTTCAGCTGCTCATCCTGGACGAGCCCACCGCTGCTCTCAACGACACCGACTCCGCCCATCTGCTCGGCATCCTGCGTGAGCTCAAGGCTGAGGGCATCACGAGCATCATGATCAGCCACAAGCTCA
The DNA here is from genome assembly GCA_017882655.1 of Propionibacteriales bacterium. GTDB lineage: Bacteria > Actinomycetota > Actinomycetes > Propionibacteriales > Propionibacteriaceae > Fen-668. The sequence goes on along the minus strand of JADGPB010000170.1, from coordinate 5,338 downwards.
ACGAGATCGAGGCGATCTCCGACTCGATCACGATCATTCGCGACGGTCGCACGATCGAGACACTCGACGTCAGCGGGGGCGAGGTAAACGAGAACCGCATCATTCGCGGCATGGTCGGGCGAGACCTGAACCATCGGTTCCCGACGCACGAACCGAAGATCGGCGACGTCATCCTCGACGTCAAGGACTGGACCGTGGCCAACTCGGAGGATCCCACTCGCCTCATGGTGAGGAACGCGTCGATCCAGGTACGCAAGGGCGAGATCGTCGGTCTTGCGGGACTCATGGGAGCCGGCCGCACCGAGTTCGCGCGCAGCGTGTTCGGCCAGTCGTACGGCATCAAACAGTCCGGGACCGTCACCATCCACGGGAAGAGCTTCAACCTCCGCACCGTGCAGCAGGCCATCGACGCAGGCCTTGCCTACGTCACGGAGGACCGCAAGGCCCTCGGCCTCAACCTGCTCGACACGATCAAGGTCTCGATCACCGCGGCCGGGCTCAAGAAGATCTCGCCGTTAGGCGTTGTCAACGAGTTTCGAGAAGTCCAGTCGGCGAACACGTACTTCAAAGCGCTTCGGGTCAAGGCCCCAACGATCGACGAAGGCGTCGGCAAGCTGTCCGGCGGCAACCAGCAGAAGGTTGTCCTGGCCAAGTGGATGTTCACCGAGCCTGAGGTGCTCATCCTCGACGAGCCCACACGAGGCATCGACGTCGGAGCGAAGTACGAGATCTACGAGATCATCAACCAGCTCGCGGATGCCGGGAAGGGGTGCTTCGTGATCTCCTCGGAGCTGCCCGAGCTGCTGGGCATCTGCGACCGTATCTACACCCTCTCCGCTGGGGTCATCACGGCCGACGTGGCCAAGGCTGACGCCGATCAGGAAACCCTTATGCGCTACATGACTCAACGAAAGGCTGACTGACGATGACCACCGAGACGACCGCTGTCGCTACCCACGCGGCGCCAAAGTCGGCCGGGTCGCAGATCACCAAGGCCCTCGGCGGCAACATCCGTCAGTACGGCATGATGATCGCGCTCGCCGCACTGATCCTGTTGTTCGAGGTCCTCACGAATGGGTTGTTCCTCCAGCCGCGCAACGTGACATCCCTTCTGATCCAGAACGGCTACGTCCTCATCCTCGCCATCGGCATGGTGATGGTCATCATCGCCGGCCACATCGACCTGTCGGTCGGCTCAGTGTGCGCCTTCGTCGGAGCCAGCGTCGCCATGTCGATGAAGATCTGGCACCTCCCCTGGCCCGTGGCCATCCTCTTCGGGCTCGCCCTCGGCATCCTCGTGGGCCTGTGGCAGGGGTTCTGGACGGCGTACGTCGGCATCCCCGCCTTCATTGTCACCCTGGCCGGCATGCTGCTCTTCCGTGGACTGGACCTCATGATCCTCAACGCGGAGTCGATCGTCGTGCCCGAGGACTTCCAGAAGATCGCCAACGGCTACCTGCCTGAGATCGGCGGGCCCGGGATGCCGTACCACCTCATCACGATGATCCTCACCGTGATCGCCATCGCGGCAGTCGCATGGTTCGAGCTGCGCAACCGGGCGGACCGTAAGAAGTACGACATGCAGCAGTCGCCACTGTGGACTTCCGTAGCGAAGATCGTCGTGGTCGGTGGCGTCATCGGCATCTTCGGCATGCTGCTGGCCTCGTACAGGGGCATCCCTGTCGTGGGTCTCATCCTGTTCGGCCTCGTGCTCATCTACACGTTCGTCACGCAGCGGACCGTTCTCGGTCGTCACATCTACGCCGTGGGCGGCAACTCCAACGCGGCTCAGCTCTCCGGTGTTGACACCCGCCGGGTGTCCCTCTTCGTGATGGTCAACATGGGGCTGCTCGCCGGCGTCGCCGGCATGGTGTTCACGGCCTATCTCAACGCCGCGAACCCGAAGGACGGTACGGGCTTCGAGCTCGATGCCATCGCCGCAGTGTTCGTCGGTGGCGCAGCGGTCGCCGGTGGCGTCGGCAAGGTCTCCGGGGCGATGATCGGTGGCTTCGTCATGGGTGTGCTGAACCTCGGCCTGGCGAACCTGAGCGTGGACTCGAACTGGATCCAGATCATCAAGGGTCTCGTCCTCCTCGCCGCCGTCGCGTTCGACGTGCTGAGCAAGATGCGCGGCAAGCCGAGCTTCATCGGGATGATGATGAACGCCTTCAGCAGGAACGCCTCGGTCACGGCGGATCACTCGCCCGTACGAGCCGATGAGGCGGCTGGTCCTAGCGCAGTGCAGAGGGTGGCCTCGCGCCATCAGGACGACGTGCCCGAGGGCGTTGACTCCAAGGTCTCCGCCAAGGACAGCCCGACGCACGGAAGCGAGCACGAGTAGTCGTACCACCCTGAAGCGGCGGTCCGGTTCTTCCGGGCCGCCGTTTCGGCGTTCAGCCCGCGGCAACGACGAGGAGCACGTCCTCCCCGTACGAGTCGAGCTTCTTCGCGCCCACGCCGCTGATCACGAACAGCTCGGCGAGGCTCGTCGGACGAGCTGTGGCGATCGAGACGAGCACCGAGTCAGCGAAGACGACGTAGGCGGGTACCGACGCCGCTTTCGCGACTTCAGCCCGCCACGTGCGAAGCCGTTCGAACAGATCCCGGTCCTCGTCACCCAAAGTCGTCGCGGCCGCCGACCTGCTGACCGGTACGCCACGGGAGTCGAGCTTCTTCCGCGACGCTCGCGGGACGCGGGTCACGACGTCCTGCCGGAGCTGGACGGTCTGTTCGCCACGGAGCACCGGCCAGGAGTCATCGGTGATGCTCAACGCCCCGTGGTCGGTCGAGACCGACAGCAGCCCCGCTGCGAGGAGCTGCCTCACCACCGCTCGCCACTGCGGGTCCGCGAGCTCGGTGCCGATCCCGAACGTGGTGAGGCTCTCGTGACCCCACTGGTCGATCTTGGCCGTACGACGTCCGAGCAGGATGTCGATGAGCTGACCCGCCCCGAAGCTCTGGTTGCGCTCACGCCGTAGCCGCACGATCGTCGACAGCAGCTTCTGAGCCGGCACCGTGCCGTCGAACGCGTCGGGTGGGTTCAAGCACGTGTCGCAGTTGCCGCACGGCTCGGCCGACTCGCCGAAGTACTCGAGGATGAGCTGGCGACGGCACGACATCGTCTCGCACAGACCGAGCATGGCGTCCAGGTGCTGGCCCTGCAGTCGCTTGTGGGCGGCGTCGCCGTCCGATCCGGCGATGAGCTGGCGCTGCTGCACGACGTCGGCGAGCCCGTACGCCATCCACGCGGTGGCCGGGAGGCCGTCGCGACCTCCTCTGCCTGTCTCCTGGTAGTAGCCCTCGATGCTGCGCGGCAGGTCGAGGTGGGCGACGAAGCGGACGTCCGGCTTGTCGATGCCCATGCCGAACGCGATCGTCGCCACCATCACGACGCCGTCTTCGCGCAGGAATCGGGCTTGGTTCGCCGAGCGCACCTCGGCAGGAAGACCCGCGTGGTACGGAAGCGCCGAGATACCCTCCCGTACCAGCGCCACTGCGGTCTTCTCCACTGAGGCGCGTGACAGGCAGTACACGATGCCGGCGTCGCCGTCGTGCTCGGCGCGGATGAGCTGTACGAGCTGGGCGATGGGCTGCTGCTTCGGCTCGATCCGGTAGCGGATGTTGGGGCGGTCGAAGCTCGCCACGAAAGTACTCGCCGAGCCGAGCCCGAGGCGCTGGATGATCTCCCGTCGGGTGGCGGGAGGCGCGGTGGCCGTGAGCGCGACGCGCGGCACGTCCGGCCAGCGTTCGCCGAGCAGCGACAGTCGCAGGTAGTCGGGACGGAAGTCATGGCCCCATTGCGAGACACAGTGGGCCTCGTCGATCGCGAACACCGAGATCTGCAGCTTGTCGAGGAAGTCCTGGGTGCGTGGCACTCCGAGCCGCTCGGGCGCGAGGTAGAGCAGGTCGAGCTCACCCGCGAGCGCGGCCCGCTCCATGTCCCGCTGCTCGTCGAGGCGCTGGGTGGAGTTGAGGAAACCCGCGCGCACACCCAACGCCTCGAGCGCTGTCACCTGGTCGTGCATCAACGCGATCAGCGGCGAGATGACAACCCCGACGCCGGGTCGTACCAGCGCTGGGATCTGGTAGCACAGCGATTTGCCCCCGCCTGTCGGCATGAGCACGAGCGCGTCGCCACCGTCGATGACGTGGCTGATGACCGCTTCCTGGTCGCCCTTGAACGCGTCGTAGCCGAACGTCGCGCGCAGCACCCCGAGGGCGGAGGCAGTCTCGGTCGGCACCCTGGTCATGCTAGAGGGCGTCGCCGACAAGCGGGCGCAGCGACTCAGCCGACGGCGCGGGTCACCAGGTCGCGGATCTGCTTCTCGACGACGGGCGTGACGTCGGTCAGCGCGTACGAGCTGGGCCACATCGTGCCCTCGTCGAGCTGGGCGGTGTCGCTGAAGCCCAGGGTCGCGTACCGGGTCTTGAACTTGCCCGAGTCCTGGAAGAAGCAGATCAGCTTGCCGTCCTTGTAGTACGCGGGGCTGCCGTACCAGAGCCTTGCGGCGAGATCAGGAGCGGTGGACAGGACGATCTCGTGGACCTTGGTCGCGGTCGCTCGATCGGCGTCGGTCATGCCCGCGATCTTGTCGAGGACCGCTGCCAGGTCGGCTTCCTTGCTCTGCTGGGTCTTGAGCTCCTTGTTGCGCTCCCTCATGGCGGCGCGCTCTTCCGCGGTGAAACCACTCCCGCTGGACTTCTTGTTCTCCGTCATGGGGTCTCCTTCGACAGTGCCGATTCGATGAGCCTAGGCACAGTCGCCACCAGCTGCTTCTCCGAAACTGCTCAGCGCTCAGTCCGTACGGCTGAGCCGGTAGAAGACGAACGGGACCACGGACACCAGGCAGCTGACGGCTGGGACGACCGTGATGGCCGCCCAGACGAGCTGTTGCATCGTCGGCGTGATGACGACGCCCGCCTGGTAGCCGGCCAGGACGACGAAGCTGCCGAAGACCAGTACGGCGAGGGCGTTCATGATCTTCGCCACGAACGTGAGCGTCGAGAACGAGATGCCGTCGTTGCGTACGCCGGTGCGGCGCTCGACGTCGTCGACGGCGTCGGCGATCATCGTGGTCTGGACGACACCGAAGACGCCCAGCGTGAGTCCGGTGAGGAAGATGAAGACCAGCACGGCCACGATGTTGGCGAACCCCGCCACGTACATCCCCAGGTACAGCACGACTGCCACGAGCGTGCTCGAGATCATCAGCTGTTTGCTCGTCAGCCGCTTCATGAGCAGCGGCGTGCCGAAGGATGCCAGTACGAGGCCGAGGATGATTGCGGCGCCGACAAGGGTGAATGTCTTCTCGTCGCCGTACGCGATGATGACGAACAC
>JADGPB010000169.1 GCA_017882655.1 Propionibacteriales bacterium | reverse complement strand
CGAGCCACAGGTCGTCATCGGCCACGAACACGATGTCGTCGCCCCAGATGTGCGGGTAGCGAAGGTAGCTTTCGGTCACCCGGCCAACCTAGCAACGACTTCCGAACCAGCGCATCGGTCTTTGAGTCGACCGATACGGCGAGCTGTGGCTCAGGCGCTCTTGTCGCGGCGCGAGGACCGCATGACGAGCGTGGGCTCGACGCCTTCGCGGATGCACTCGCCGGTGACGACGACGGTGGCGATGTCGTCGGAGCTCGGCACCTCGAACATCACATTGAGCAGCGCTTCCTCGATGATCGCCCGCAGGCCGCGTGCGCCGGTGCCGCGGTTGAGCGCGAGATCGGCGATGGCGTCGATGGCCTCGGCGGTGAGCTCCAGCTCGACACCGTCGAGCTCGAACAGCTTGTGGAACTGCTTGACCAGCGCGTTGCGGGGCTCGATCAGGATCCGTACGAGCGCGTCCTTGTCGAGCGGCGACACCGAGGCGACCATCGGCAGACGGCCGATGAACTCGGGGATCAGGCCGAACTTGTGAAGGTCTTCGGGGCGTACGTCGATGAAGGGGTCGTTGTCCTTCTTGTGGGCCACAGCATCGTTGGTGAAGCCCAGCGGCCGCTTGCCCACGCGGGTGCTGATGATGTCCTCGAGGCCGGAGAACGCCCCGCCGACGATGAACAGCACGTTCGTCGTGTCGATCTGGATGAAGTCCTGGTGGGGGTGCTTACGCCCACCCTGGGGAGGTACGGAGGCGGTCGTGCCCTCGAGGATCTTCAGCAACGCCTGCTGTACGCCCTCACCGGACACGTCGCGCGTGATCGACGGGTTGTCGGACTTCCGCGCCACCTTGTCGATCTCGTCGATGTAGATGATGCCCGTCTCGGCCTTCTTCACGTCGAAGTCGGCGGACTGGATCAGCTTGAGCAGGATGTTCTCCACATCCTCGCCCACGTAGCCGGCCTCGGTCAGCGCCGTGGCGTCGGCCATGGCGAAGGGCACGTTGAGCATCTTCGCGAGCGTCTGCGCGAGGTAGGTCTTGCCGCACCCCGTGGGGCCGATGAGCAGGATGTTCGACTTGCCGAGCTCGACCGGGTCCTCGTCCGCGGCCCGGCGAGGCTGGATCGAGGTGCGCGCCTGTACGCGCTTGTAGTGGTTGTAGACGGCAACAGCGAGCGTCTTCTTCGCGCGGTCCTGGCCGATCACGTACTCGTCGAGGAAGGCACGGATGTCGCGAGGCTTAGGAAGCTCTTCGATCAGTCCGAGGTCTGGCCCTTCGGCGAACTCGTCCTCGATGATCTCGTTGCACAGCTCGATGCACTCGTCGCAGATGTAGATCGCGGGACCCGCGATCAGCTTCTTGACCTGCTTCTGGCTCTTCCCGCAGAAGGAGCACTTCAGCAGGTCGCTCGTCTCGCCGATGCGAGCCATGCTGTCCTCCTTCTGCCGCCCCACCGCTGGTGCGGACCTTCACGATAACCCGTACCCGCTCCGAGAAGCGGGGACTTCCAGTGGTGTGTCAGGCTTCCTTGAGAGATGCCAGGATCTCGTCGACGATTCCGTACTTCACTGCCTCGTCGGCCGTGAGGTACTTGTCGCGCTCGATGTCCTTCGAGATGGTCTCGACCGTCTGTCCGGTGTCGCTCGCCAACATGCCCTCCATGAGGGACCGGATGCGCAGGATCTCCCTGGCCTGGATCTCGAGGTCGGACGACTGTCCGTAGCCACCTTCCGTCGCCGGCTGGTGGATGAGGATGCGGCTGTTCGGCAGCGCCAGACGCTTGCCCTTGGTGCCCGCAGCCAGAATCACGGCCGCGGCCGAGGCTGCCTGCCCGAGGCAGACGGTCTGGATGTCGGGCTTGATGAAGCGCATCGTGTCGTAGATCGCCGTCAGCGCGGTGAACGAGCCACCGGGCGAGTTGATGTAGATGCTGATCTGGCGCTCGGCGTCCATCGACTGGAGGCACAGCAGCTGCGCCATCACCGCGTTGGCGATGTCGTCGGAGATCGGTGTGCCGAGGAAGATGATCCGGTCCTCGAAGAGCTTCGTGTACGGGTCGACGCGGCGCACGCCGTAGCTGGTGCGCTCCTCCCACTGCGGGATGTAGTAGTCAGCTCGGGGGCCGGCCGGGGCGAGGCCACCGGGCAACATGGGCATGTTCATCGACGTGGGCATGTTCAGGGTCATGTTGTGCGCAGTCCTCACTTGTTCGGTGCAGCGGTCGGGATCTGGGCGGCGCGCTCGAAGACGTGGTCGATGAACCCGTACGCGAGAGCCTGCTCGGCCGTGAACCAGCGGTCACGGTCGGAGTCGGCTTCGATCTGCTCGACTGTCTGGCCGGTGTGCTGGGCGATGAGCCCGGCCATCGTCCTCTTGATGTGGAGCGACTGCTCGGCCTGGATGCGGATGTCGGAGGCCGTGCCGCCGAGGCCGCCAGACGGCTGGTGCATCATGATCCGGCTGTGAGGCAGCGCGAACCGCTTGCCCTTCGTGCCTGCGCTCAGGAGGAACTGGCCCATCGAGGCTGCCAGGCCCATCGCGACCGTCGCGACGTCGTTCGAGATCCACTGCATGGTGTCGAAGATCGCCATGCCGGAGTCGACCGAGCCGCCGGGAGAGTTGATGTAGAGGTAGATGTCCTTGTGGGCATCTTCTGCGTTGAGCAGCAGCATCTGCGCGCAGATCGCATTCGCGTTCTCCTCCTTCACTTCCGAACCGAGGAAGATGATCCGGTTCGAGAGCAGGGACTGGTACACGGAATCACTCATGCTGCCTACGCCGGGCATTGCCGCCATGCGGGGAGTTTCGTCGTTCGTAGTCACGCATAAGAACCTACCGGCTCGTACCGACAGAACTGAGGATCATGAGGCTCTGTTCGCTGACGGCGCAGTGCCACGGATGTGCCCCAACGACCTCACGTACCCCCAAATGACGAAGTCCCCGGACCTGACGAAAGGTCCGGGGACTTCAGTGACTGAGAGGGTTTACGCCTCGTCGTCGGTCTTGGCGAGCTTCGCCTTGGTGGCGGCAGCAGCCTCATCGAACGTCGGCGCGGGAGCCTTCTTGCGCTTCGGCTTGGGCGTCTCGTCGCCGGCTTCCTCGGAAGCGGGCGCCTCGGTCGGCGCCTCGTCCTCGTTCAGCGTGCCGTCCGCATTGAGACGGGACAGGTCGACAGCCTTGCCGTCGGCGTCGGTGATTGTCGCGCCGGCGACGATCAGGCCCAGGGCCTTGCCGCGGCGGATCTCGCCGACCCACTCGCCCATGTGGTCGTGCTCCTGCATGTGCGAGAGCTCCTGCTCGGGCGTCGTGCCGTTCTCCTGCGCCTTGCGGTAGATCAGCATCGTGAGCTCTTGGTTGTCGACGCTGATCTCGCGGTCGTCGGCGACCTTGTCCAGCAGCACCTGGGCCCTGAGCGACTTCTCGGACGCCGTGTCGACGTTCGTCCAGAACTCCTCAGCGTCCTGAGCCGGCTCCGACTCGTTGCCGTCGAGGTACGACTCGATCGTCAGCCCCGCCTGGCGGAGCTGGTTGTCGATCTGCGCCCGGCGGGCCTGCTTCTCAGCCTCGATCAGGCGCTCAGGAAGCTCGAAGGTCGTCACCTCCAGAAGGGCTTCGAGGACTTTGTCCCGAGCGCTGCCGGCCTGCTCGAGGCGGGCCTGGCGCACCGCGGAGTCCACGAGGTCGGCCTTCATCTCGTCGAGGGTGTCGAACTCGCTGACGAGCTGGGCGAAGTCGTCGTTCAGCTCGGGGAGCTCACGCGAGGAGACCTTGGAGACGGTCACCTTGACGTCGGCCTCCTGGCCGCGGAGCGAACCACCGACGAGGGTCGACGTGAACGTCGTGGTGTCACCGGCCTTGAGCCCTGCGATCGCCTCGTCGAGACCGTCGAGCATGCCGCCGGACCCGAGGATGTACGAGATCCCCTGCGCGCTGGCCTCTTCAAGCGGAGCGCCGTCGCTGGAGCCGTCGAGGTCGAGGACGACGAGGTCGCCGTCCTGGGCCTCGCGCTCGACCTCGGTGGTCGTGGCGAAGCGCTGGCGGAGCATGTCCGTACGCTCTTCGATGATCGGGGCGGTGTCCGAGGCGTTGTCCACCGAGATCTTCACGAGCGTGAAGTCAGGCAGGTCGAAGTCAGGCCGTACGTCCACCTCGGCAACGAGTTCGACCCGGTCGTTGTCCTCGAGCTTGGTGATGTCGATCTCGGGCTGAGCGAGCGGCTTGAGCTTGTGCTCGGCGACGGCGGCGGCGTACGCCTGCGGGATCGCCTCGTTGATCGCCTCCTGCAGCACGGTGCCACGGCCGACGCGCTGGTTGATGACTGCGGCCGGCACCTTGCCCTTGCGGAAGCCCGGAACCGTGATCTGCGAACCGATCTGGTTGTAGGCCTTGTCGATGGCAGGCTTGAGATCTGCGAAGGGGATCTCGATGATGAGCTTCACCCGGGTGGGGCTCAGCTGCTCGACGGTGCTGGGCAAGAGACACTCCTGACGGACGTACGGGCTTGGTGCACGGCAACGTGGATCGGCCGCGCTGACGCGCCAGCCATGCTATCCCGTCGGTACGTGGCCGACGAATCCCGCGCCCGCGCCCGGCCGGCGCGCTCCGAGGCGACAGCCCCCGCCGAGCCAGGGTAGGCTGGCGCAGCCGCGGTACGCCGCGAGCGGGGCGTAGCGTAGTGGCTAGCGCGCCTGCTTTGGGAGCAGGAGACCGCAGGTTCGAGTCCTGTCGCCCCGACAACAGCATAACCCCTTGTCAGACCGCAAATGGAGTGGTCCTGGCAGGGGGTTTTGTTCGTTTCCAGAGTCCACGTCACGCGCGTAGGATGCACCTGAGATTGCTCCGAACTCCCAAAGTTACTCCCAAATCGAGGAAGGCAGGTTAAAAGCCTGTGGTCCGCCGCAAGTTCGGACAGGTCGAGAGACGACCCTCCACGATCCCCGGCAAGCCGGTCCGCTACCGCGCCCGCTACGTCGGTCCTGACGGACAGCTGCACCGTGCCGTGGGGACGTTCCCCACCCTGGGCGCGGCCGAGGCGTGGCTGGACACGAACCTGCGCAAGATCACCCTTGGTATCTGGGATCCCGACGACGACGACCCGGCCGCCGACCCCGCCGCGAGATACACCCTTGCCGCCTACGCCGAGGCGGTGATCACAGCCCGCGAGAACCGCCCCATCCACCCGTTGAAGGCGTCAACCGCCCACCTGTACCGCACCCTCGTCGACAGTGAGCTCCAGCCGCTGAAGGACAAGGACCTCCGCACGATCACGGAGCGACACGTCCGCGACTGGCACCGCGCCTCCAGTGCGCACAAGCACCCGACCCAAACAGCCAACGCCTACAACCTGCTGCGATCCGTCATGTCGGAGGCTGTGACCGAGCGGCTCATCGAGGCGAACCCCTGCACCGTCAGAGGCGCCGCCGGCAAGCCCGCCCCCATACATAGAGCCGAGGCGCTGTCCATGCCGGAGCTGCGCGCGTACTACGACGCGCTCGACGAGGACCATCGGCTGCCGCTGATGCTGGCCGCGCTGTGCGGGCTGCGCTCCGGCGAGGTGCGCGCACTCAGGCTCAAAGATGTGAACCCGGTCACCGGCGCGATCACCGTCCGGCAGGGGATCTACCGAGTCGCCGGGAAGTCGATCATCTCCGACCCGAAAACCGCCGCCGGCATCCGGACCGTCTACGCACCGGCGAGCCTGCGGCCTGATCTCGCAAACGCGACGAAGGGCCGCTCCGCAGAAGAGCTGCTGTTCGTCGCGCGAGACGGGCACTCCCCGCTGCACGACTCCTTCCTCCGCAAAGCGCACCTCAAGGCACGCGCCGCGATCAACCGGCCTACCTTGCGCATCCACGACCTGCGCAAGACCGCCGCGACGCTCGCTGCCCAGCAGGGCGCCACGGTGCGAGAGCTCATGGAGTTGCTCGGACACACGACTCCAACCGTGGCGATGATCTACCAAGC
>JADGPB010000168.1 GCA_017882655.1 Propionibacteriales bacterium | reverse complement strand
GACCGGGATCGTGCGCTCGCTGTACGAGATCGCGCGCGGCCGCAGCCTGCAGGGCGCCTCGACGATCACCCAGCAGTACATCAAGATCCTCTACCTGACCAGTGATCAGACCGCGACCCGCAAGTTCACCGAGGTGCTGCTGGCGGTCAAGATGGGCCGCTCCATGCCCAAGGAGCAGATCCTCGGGGGCTACCTCAACACGATCTACTTCGGTCGCGGCGCGTACGGGATCCAGGCCGCGTCGCGGGCGTACTTCAATGTCGACGCGAAGGATCTCACCCTCCAGCAGTCGGCCGCGCTGGGCGCGATCCTCAACAACCCCAGCCTGTACGACCCGTCTGACGGCGACAAGAACGTGGCGCGGCTGACGGCTCGGTACGCGTACGTGCTCGACGGCATGGTCCAGATGAAGACGATCACGCAGGCAGAGGCCGATGCGGCATCCGCGCTGCCGGTCTTCCCCGACGTGCCGAAGAGCTCCCGCTACGGGGGCCCGAAGGGCTTCCTGCTGAAGATGGTCGAGGCCGAGCTCACGGCCGACGGGTTCGACGCGGCGAGGATCTCCGGCGGAGGGCTGCAGGTCACGACGACGTTCGACGAGAAGGCGCAGGCGGCTGCGGTCGCTTCGGCCCAGAAGTACACGGAGACCGCCGCGACCGGCGCCAAGGCCAAGCAGGATCCCGCCCAGCTGCACGCGGCCATCGCGTCGGTGGCGGTCGGTTCCGGCGAGGTGCTCGCGCTGTACGGCGGGCCCGACTACGTCGCGAGCTCCCGCAACTGGGCCACGACGGACAGGCCGGCGGCATCGACGTTCAAGGCGTACGCGGTGGTCGCCGGGCTGCGCAACGGCTTCAGCCTGCGCTCCACGTTCAACGGCAACACGTTCACGACGAAGGGCGACTCGTCGACGATCCGCAACGAGTTCAACACCCAGTACGGGACGGTGTCGCTGGTCAAGGCGACGGCCGACTCGATCAACACGGCGTTCGTCGACCTCACGCAGCAGATCCCGAACGGCCCGGCGCAGGTCATCAAGGCGGCCAACGACGCTGGCGTCGCCACGGGCGCCGGCTGGGACGCGAACAACCGCATCGCGCTCGGTACAGCCGAGGTGAGCCCGCTCGAGCAGGCGACCGGCTACGCGACGATCGCCAACGGGGGGACGTACGTGCCGACGCATGTCGTCAAGGAGGTCAAGGACTCCACCGGCAAGGTGCTCTTCACCGCCAAGCCCGAGACGCAGTCGAACATCGACCCGAACGTCGCCAAGGACGCGACTTTCGCGCTGGAGAACGTCGTCAACGAGGGCACGGGCGCCAAGGTGTCGAGCCTCGGCCGCCAGATCGCCGGCAAGACCGGTACCGCTGACGTCAACGGCCACATCGTCTCCAGCTGGTTCATCGGCTACACGAAGCAGGTCTCGACGGCCGTCATGTTCGTGGCCGGCGACGGCGGCAACGCCAGCCTCGATGCGTACGCGAGGAAGGGTGACTCGGCGTTCTTCGGCGGTACGTACCCGGCGCTGACCTGGCTCGACTACATGAAGGTGGCGACGAACGGGCAGCCGAAGCTGACGTTCGACCCGCCGGTGTACGTGAACGCGAGCGCCACGCCGACGCCTGCAGCGACACCGACGGCGCCTGCCTCGACCGCGCCTGCCTCGACCGCCCCGGCATCGTCAGCTCCTCCGTCCACCAGCCACACGACTACAGCCAAAGGCCCGCCCTCGTCGACCACGAGCGGCGTACCGTCAGGGCCGCCCAGTTAGCGCGGCTGTACGGGGCGGAGACGGGCTTAACCCGTAGCATGGCGGCGTGACCGCGCCGACCGTGACCGTGCCCGCAGGGCCGCCCGCCGAAGGCGGTTCGTGGTCCGAGATCATGCTGCGGCGCCTCGGCGGCCCGCTGGGCCGCCACGCGGGGTCGCGGCTCGTACTCGGTCCGGCCGTGGTGCTGCTCCTGGCCACGATGTCCTGGCTGCTCCTGATGGCGCACCAGGCCTCGTGCCGCCAGACGGACCCGAATTCGTCGGTCAACGCGATAGCCCGTATGTGTTACACGGACATCCCCGTCCTGTACCAGGCGCGTGGCCTCAGCGAGGGCAAGGTCGTCTACGTCACGGCGCCATGGGAGTACCCCGTACTCACCGGGGGTTTCGTCGACGTCGCTCGTCGGATCACGGACTTCCTGGGCGTGACGGCGACCCCTGGGCTGTCTGCGCAGCAGGTGCTCACCAACGCCGACATCTTCTACTCGGTCTGCGCCGTGTTGCTGTTCGCCAGCTTCCTGGCGCTCGTCGTGCTGCAACGTCACATGGGCGGCAAACGATGGTGGGCGACGGCGCTCATGGTCGCGGTCGCGCCGGTCGTGATAGCCGAAGGCCTCATCAACTGGGATCTCTTCGCGGTGGTGCTGACGGCTGCGGCGTTGTTCGCATGGGGGAGGAAGCGCCCGTACGTGTCGGGCATCTTCTTCGGCCTGGCCATCGCGGCGAAGCTGTACCCGCTGTTCATCCTGGGGCCGTTGCTGCTGCTCTGCCTACGGTCGCGCCGGCTCACCGACTTCGGCAAGCTGCTGGCGACGGCCGCGGTCACGTGGATCGCGGTGAACGCGCCGGTGTTCTTCGCGTCGCCCTCGGGGTGGATGTACTTCTGGCAGTTCAACGTCGACCGGGGCGCCGACCTGGGGTCGATCTGGTACGTGATGTCGCTGGCCGGCATCGGAGTGCCCGACCCCGGGATGTGGTCGCTCATCCTCATGATGCTCGGCTGCCTCGGCATCGCGGCGCTCATCTTCCTCGCCCCGCGCCGACCACGCGTCGGCCAGGTGGCGTTCCTCATCGTCGCGCTGTTCCTCATCGTCAACAAGGTGTACTCGCCGCAGTACGCGCTGTGGGTGCTGCCGCTGCTCGCGCTGGCTCGGCCGACGTGGCGCGAGTGGGCCATCTTCAACGTCGCGGAGATCGCGTACTACTTCGCGATCTGGGGCCACCTCGCAGGCACCCTGCACCCGGGAGACGGCGGACCCGATCGCGTGTACTGGCTGGCGGTCTTCCTCCGCATCGGGGTGAGCCTGTGGCTCATGATCGTCGTGGCCAACGACATGATGAACCCCGCTGAGGACGTGGTCCGCGAGGACGGCGTGGACGACCCGATCGGTGGCCCGCTCGACGGGGCCCGCGAGGTGTGGAGCCTGCGACTGGTGGCGGCGGGAGCGGATTCGACGCCGTCACCCGTAGTGGCGCCGCCGACGGGCAGTGTCGTGTACGGCCCGGTCGACGACCTCGACGACCGTCCCGTACCCATCCCGCGTCGGGCCCTGCCGGACGACCCGGGCCCGGACCTCGACGGGCATGACCAGTCGCAGTGAGCCACGTACGTAGCGGCGACGACGAGCCGCGTCTCGTCGTCCAGGCATGGTTGGGGAGCCGGCTCCTGCTGGCCCTCATCTTCGTGTGGACGCTGTGGTCAACTCACACCGGGTGGCGAGAAGCGGCCGGCAACTGGGACGTTGCGCACTTCCTGCGCATCGCGCGGGACGGTTACGCCGTCACCAACGAGGCGGCGTTCTTCCCCGGCCTGCCGCTGCTGCTACGTGCAGCAGGAGCTGTCGGCCTCGACATGACGGCCGCCGGGATCGTCATCTCGGTGATCGGGTCGGCTTTCGCGGCATGGGCGGTGTGGAGACTCGGCGGACCTCGGGTCGGCGTGGTCGCCGCCGCCCTGTGGCTGTTCGCGCCGACGGCGGTGTTCACCGTCGTCCCGTACACGGAAAGCCTGTTCGCGGCGTTCGCGTTCTGGGCGTGGGTCCGGGCTCGCGAGGGCCGCTGGAGGTGGGCCGCGCTCCTGGCGGCGGGCGCGTGCTCGGTGCGGGTGTCCGGGGTGTTCCTCCTTGTGGCGCTGGGAGTGCTGGCGCTCACGGGCCGTTACGAGGGCGACCGCCGCTGGCCGGCGCGGCTGAGGTCGACCGCGTGGCTGCTCGTCCCGGCGTCCGTCCCTGTCGCGTACGCCACGTACCTGCGGATCACCAAGGGGTCGTGGCTCGCCTGGTACGACGCGCAGGCCGACGGCTGGGGCCGCGGTCTGACGTGGCCGTGGGACTCGTTCGCCCACACGCTGCGCGCGATCGTGCCCGGCGCGTACGCGGACCACCCCGGCTGGGCATGGGTCTTCCGTGGCGAGGTCGTCTCCGTCGCCGTCGGCATCGCCGTGACGATCGCCTGCCTTGTGCTCAAGCGCTGGGCCGAGGCGACCTGGGTGGGCGTCCAGGTGCTCGCATTCACGACCTCGTACTGGTTCATGAGCGTCAACCGTGCGGTCCTGCTGTGGTTCCCGCTGTGGCTGATGCTCGGGTCGTTCGCGACCCGTCCCGGCCGAACGCGGAGAGCCCGCATCGTCGTCACCATCGCCGGCGCCGTCATCAGCGTCCTTCTGCTCTTCTGGTGGGCGTCCCGCTTCTTCACGGGGCAGTGGGCTAGCTGACCCACTCGCCCTTCCGCAGCACGCGAGTGACGGTCCAGGTCTCGTCGAGGACGACCGCGTCGGCGCGGCCTCCGACGACGAGGTCGCCGGCGTCGAGGCCGAGCCAGCGGGCGGGCTGGATGGTGGCGGCACGTACGGCGACGAGCGGGTCCACCCCGTACGAGACGGCGTTGGAGAGCGCCTTCGAGAGCGTCAGCGTAGAGCCGGCGATCGTCTCGGTGCCGGCGATCCGGGCGACGCCATCGCGGACCTCGACGGCGAGCGTCCCGAGGATGTAGTCGCCGTCGGCGGCACCCGCTGCCGCCATCGCGTCGGTGACGAAGATGACCCGGTCGGGGTTGGTGTTCGCGATGTAGGTCACGAGGGACGGATGGAGGTGCGTCCCGTCCACGATGAGCTCGAGCGTCGCGGTCGGATCCGCCAGCAGGGCGACGATCGGTCCGGGCCTGCGGTGGTGGATCGGTCGCATCGCGTTGAACAGGTGGGTCCCGCCGGACGCGCCGGCGATGAGCGCGGCGATCGTGGTCTCGTAGTCGGCGTTCGTGTGCCCGATGGCCGCGATCACGCCGCGATCCGCCAGCCGGCGACAGGCCTCGAGCCCGCCCGGACGCTCGACCGCGAGCGTGACCATCTTCACCGGTCCGGCGTCGAGCAGCCTCTCGATGGCGGACCACTCGGGGTCGCGTAACAGCGGCACCGGATGCGCGCCGTGGAACTCCTCGGCCAGCCACGGTCCCTCGAGGTGGATGCCGGCGAGCTCGCCCGCCGCGACGTACGGAGCAAGCATGCGGACCTGCGCCTCGAGGTCGTCGTACGACTCGGTGACGAGGCTCGCGATCTGGGTCGTGGTGCCCGTCCGGCGGTGCGCCATGATCGCGGTCTGCGGGTCGGTGGAGAAGGATGCCGCGCCGCCCCCGTGGCTGTGTACGTCGACGAGGCCGGGCGTCAGCGTTCCCACCTCGAGGTCGGGTACTCCGGACGTCCACGGACCCACCTCGACGACCCGGTCGCCCTCTGTGCGGAGCAACCCCGGCTCGTACACCCCGTCGGCGGTGATCAACCGGTCGGCGCGAATCAGCATCATGGCTCCTTCTTCAGGTGTTCCGCCGGTGCGGGCGGCAAGTTGCGCAGGGCGACCTCGGACGGGCGTACGCGCCGCCCGAGTGGCCGTTCGATATGCCGGGCCCACATGGCCACGGTCGCCACGAACAACGCTGACACGGACTGGTCGAGGTAGGTCTGGCCGAGCATCGACAGGAGCGGCCAGCTGAAGGCCACGACGAGCGCCCACATCGCGACGATGCGTGGGGCTCCTCGCAGCGGCTGCTTGGCGGTACGGCGCAGACGGTCGATCGCCCACTTGGCCAGCCCGATCCCGGCCAGCGTGACGAGGACGAACATGCCGATCCCGTACTGGCTCCCGATCTCGACGATGGCGTTGTTCGGAGTGACGACGCCGTGGGTGAAGTACGGGGTCGAGTGCGTGGT
>JADGPB010000167.1 GCA_017882655.1 Propionibacteriales bacterium | reverse complement strand
GCGACGGCGGAAGCGAGGTGGAGATGGTCCTGAACCGCGGCTTCCGCAGCGGTCCGAAGGGCAGGATCGCCAGCGCCGTCCACCACACAGTCGGCAAATGGGTCTGGGGCTGGTTTCTCAGGAGCGCCCTCGCCGCCGTCGAGCAGCAGGCTGCCTAGCCCTGTCCGCGCTCGGCCGACCCGATCTGAAGAAGTGAACCCATCAACGCTCGCGTTCGCTGTCGCGACCACTCACCAGGCGCTGACCGCCCGAGGAGGAACGATGACCGTACTGTATGAGAATGACGAGGCCGTAACGTTCGACGGAACGACCGAAGCCACCCTGCCTTCCACTGCCGGCGTCGCAGCCCAGGGCGTCCGCATCGACGTCAACGAGCTGTCCCGGCGGGTCCGGGTCCGCAACCGAGGCGAGCTGACGCTCCTCGATGCCGTGTCGTTCACCCTCTCCGCTGGTGAGCTTGTCGCGATCGTCGGTCCCAGCGGCGCCGGCAAGACAACCCTGCTGGAGGCGATCGCCGGCATCGCCCCGGTGACCTCGGGGTCCGTGCGCTTCGACGGCATCGACGTGCACGCCAACCAGGGGGCATTCCGTAACGTGCTCGGCTACGTCCCGCAGGACGACATCGTCCATGCCGAGCTGCCTCTCCAACGCATGCTCCGCTACGCCGCGCGGCTCCGGCTCCCGTCGTCGACAACCGGGACTGAGGTCGACGACGCGGTCCGTGACGCGATCGACGCCGTGGGCCTGACCGGGCAGGTCGACGTCCAGGTCGGCTCGCTGAGCGGCGGGCAGCGCAAGCGCGCCTGCATCGCCGTCGAACTGCTCACCGATCCGCACGTCTTCTTCCTCGACGAGCCGACCTCCGGCCTCGACCCCGTCACCAGCGCGGAGCTGATCGCCCACCTGCGCCAGCTTGCCGACCGGTCCGCCACGGTCGTGTTCACCACCCACTCGGTGGAGGACCTGACCATGTCCGATCGCATCGTGTTCATGACCCGAGGTGGGCGCGTGGGCTTCGTGGGAACCCTCGATGAGGCGCTCCAACAGTTCGGGGTCAGCTCCGTCCCCGAGCTCTACCGCCGCCTGGCCGACCCGGACGGCCCCACCTACCCAGCCGCCGCGGCAGCCACGGCACCGGCCCCTGACGCCGGTCTACCAGAGGTGAACAGGCGACCAGGGGCGAGCGGGCTCACGCAGTGGCGGGTCCTCACACGCCGCACCCTCGAGACATTCGTGCGCAACCGCTTGACGCTGGCGATCCTGGTCGGGTCCCCGGCGCTGGTCGTCGCCATGTTCGCCATCCTCTTCCGGCCCGGCGCGTTCGACTTCTCCAACCCGAGCCCGAGCTCGATGGTGATGATCGGCTTCTGGGTCGTCTTTGCCGCCTTCTTCTTCGGGCTCACCTACGGCTTGCTCCAGATTTGCACCGAGCGAACCATCCTGCGCCACGAGCGCCTCGTCGGCCTGCGGCTGGGCGCCTACGTGGCGTCAAAGGTGACCATCCTCGTGCCGTTCCTGCTCCTCGTCGTGGTGGCAATGCTGGGTGTGCTTCGCCTGTTGGACCGCCTACCCAGTCGCCCACTTTCCACATACGCCTCGATGGGGGTCGGCCTGCTGCTCTGCGCGGTCGCGGCCCTCGGCCTCGGCCTGTTCGCCTCCGCCACGGTCAGAGACGTCGGTCAGGCGACGCTCGCCCTACCGATGTTGTGCTTTCCCGCCGTGTTGTTCTCGGGTGCCATCCTCCCAGTGAACCTCATGGCGAGGGCCGGCGCGGTCCTCAGCGTGGGGATCCCATCGCGCTGGGCCTTCGAAGCCATCGGTCACGACCTCGGGGCGCGGCGCATCCTCGCTCAGGGGGGCTCGCGACTCGGGCCTCCGCTGCTCGCGTCCTACGGCGGCCATGCAGGCACACAGCCCACCGGCACCTACTGGCTAATCCTCGGAGCGTTCGCGGTCGTGTTCCTGGTCGCCACGTGGAGTGTGCTCGTGCGCAGCACACGCAGATCGATGCACTGACCGGCGTGCCAAGCGGCGCCCACCGGCTCCACACTTCCCGCGTGTAGACGCGTCAGATCACGCCGAGAACGTCTTAGTTCCCAGACGGTCCGGGTTCGTGTTCAGGACCGGTCGCCGTCCGTGACCTGGCGTCGGCCAGCAGGCCTACCGGCGGATGAGTCGAGAGCGGAAACGGACCCGACCGTCCGGTTCGCGCGCGGCGATACAGTGACTCGTACGGCTGAAAGGCAGCGGATGTCACAACCCGTCCTGTTCGTGATCGATGACGACGCCGGGGTCGTCCACGCGCTCCGAGACGATCTCAGCCGGCGGTTCGGCGAAGACTTCCGCGTCATCGGTGAGTCGTCGGCCGCCGCGGGATTGGCGACGCTTCGCGAACTGGCCGACGAGCACGAACCCGTGGCGCTGCTCATCGTTGACCACAACATGAGCGAGATGCCCGGAGTCGACTTCCTCGCGGGCGCACATGCAATGCACCCGCTGGCCAAACGGGTGCTCCTGGTGGAGCGCGACTACTCGGTGCGCAGCCCGGTCGTCCAAGCCATGACGCTCGGCCAGGCCGACTATCACATCACCAAGCCGTGGATGCTCGAACTGGATCTCTACCGCATGGTCAGTGAGTTCCTAGCCGAATGGGCCAAGGATCAGGAAGCCGGCTTCGAGCTGTTCCACGTCATCGGACGGCTCCAAGACCGCAGCACACACGAGCTGCGAGAGTTGCTCACCCGCTTCAACGTGCCGTTCTACTTCCACCCCGCCGACAGTGAGCAGGGTCGCGACCTGCTCGAGAACAAGGGTTTGGACGCATCACACCTGCCGGTCATGATCCGCCACGACGACTACACGATGGTCGAACCGACGCCCGCTCAGATCATCGAAGCAGTCGGCGGGAGCATCCACAACGACATCGACGAATGCGATGTCGTCATCGTCGGAGCGGGACCGGCCGGTCTCACCGCCGCCGTCTATGCCGCATCCGAAGGCCTCCAGACGGTCGTGCTGGAAGAGACTATTTCCGGCGGCCAGGCGGGAAGCAGCCCGATGATCCGGAACTATCCGGGCTTCCCGCACGGCATCAGCGGACATGAGCTCACGCGTCGGGCGTGCGAGCAGGCCTGGATGTTCGGCGCGCACATGGTGTTCTCGCAGCCCATCGTGGGCTTGGAGTGTCGGGGCGACGAACGCGTCGTGCACCTCGCCGATGGCCACCAGGTCGCGGCCAAAGCGGTCATCGTCGCGACGGGCATCGCATGGCGCCGTCTGGGCGTGCCGCGCCTCGAGGCGCTGGTCGGTTCCGGCGTGTTCTACGGTGCGGCCGGGAGCGAGACGCGGGCAATGGAAGGCCGCGACGTCTTCGTCGCGGGAGCCGGAAACTCGGCCGGCCAAACCGCGCTGCACCTCGCGCGGTATGCCCGGCGGGTGACGATGCTGGTGCGGGGGGACAGCCTGGCGCGCTCGATGTCGGACTACCTGATCAGAGAGATCGAGGCCACCTCCAACATCACGGTGTGCCTGCACACCGAGGTCACCGACGGCCACGGAAAGGATCACCTCGACGCCCTCACCCTGCACGACAGGCTGCACGACCGGACGGAGCAGGTCCCCGCCGCTGCGCTCTTCGTATTGATCGGCGGTGAGCCGCGCACGCAATGGCTTCCCGAAGTGATCCAAGCCGAGGGCGGTTACATCTTGACCGGGCGCGACGTCGTGCGGGACAGCGCGCATCCGTCGGGGTGGTCGCTCGATCGCGCACCTCTCCCGCTCGAGACCTCGATGCCCGGCGTCTTCGGCGCGGGAGACGCCCGCTACCGTTCGATCAAGCGGGTTGCTTCCGCCGTCGGTGACGGCGCGGCGGCGGTGCGCCTCGCGCACGAGTACCTCGCTGCCGAACGCGCGGACGAACTCTCGCTGACACCCGAGGGATGACCAAGACCCACCGCCGCGTGTCTCGACAAGCATCCCAACCACACACTGTTTCTTGGGTTCCAAGCAGCGAACCTGACGTCGGGAACGTTCGGGGTGTCGGCGGTCGATCATTCGCAGAGGTCGGGATCACTGCGGCATCTCGACCAGCCGTGAGCGAACTGCGACGTGTCGGAGGGCCCGGAACGTACCGCCGCCAGCCCGCTTGTGGCTGCTGACAACGTTCCTCCGGCAGCCCAGGTTACCCACCTACGGGAGCGCCTCGATCAGCTCGGTGAGCCCGGCTTCCACGCCTCCGCGCAGCACGTCGAGGTCGGCGGTGCTGTCGTAGTCACCGGTGAACCCGTGGTCGTCGGTGAACCCGAAGTGCAGCGTGCCGACGTAGGAGATGAGCGCTACGCCGATCCGCACCTGCCAGCCGAGCGGCACATACGGGTACAGGTGCAGCATCCGCCGGCCCAGGGCGTAGAGCGGCACCGGCGGGCCCGGCAGATTGGTGATCACCGTGGCGATGCTGTACTGCGGGAGCTTCGTCGCGATCTGCAGCGTGGGCGCAAGCAACACAGGCGGCGCGAGACCCGACAGGCCGATGAGGTCGTCGCCGGCGGCAGCCTGCTCAGCGTCTTTCAGGTGCGTGACTTGGGCGCTGATGGCGTGCAGCCGCCGGACCGGGTCGACAGCGTCGACGGGCAGCTCGGCGAACATGGACGCGACCCGGTTACCTGATCTGGACTCCCCCGGGCGGCGGATCGACACCGGCACTACTGAGCGCAGTCGCACCCCATCCACCGGCTCACCGCGGGAGAGCAGCAGGTCGCGGAAGCCGCGGGTGACCAGGGCCAGCACAACGTCATTCACCGTGCCGCCGAAGGCCCGCCGCACCGCCTGCACGTCCTCGATCGACGCCCGTGACCAGGTCCATCGCCGGTGCGGGCCGATCGGCCCGGTCAGCGACGTGGCGGTGGCTGGGCGGCCGAGCCCAGCCAGCGACGCGGCCCCCTTCGCGGTCGCGCCGATCCGGGTAGTGGCCTGCCTGGGGTGGGTCAGCGCGCTCGCCGCCCAGCGCAGCGACTGGGTCGAACTGGTCACGTGGCTGCCGACAGCGTCGGCGATCAGCTGCCGGTGGGACGGCTCGGGTTTCGGCTGCCAGCTCTCAGGCGGGGGCCGAGACGTCTCCGGCTCGCGGTCGAGGATCAGGGTGGTCATGTCGATGCCGGCGAGGCCGTCGACCATGCAGTGGTGGACCTTGTTGACCTGCGCCCAAGTGCCGTCGGCCAGCTCTTCGACCACCCACAGCTCCCATAGCGGCTTGGTCCGGTCCAGCTGCTGGGACATGATCCGGCCGACGAGCAGGCGCAGCTGTTCATCGTCGCCGGGCGCCGGCAGTACGGTTCGGCGTAGGTGGTCGTCGAGGTTGAAGTGTGAATCGTCGACCCACACCGGCCGGGCGAGGTCGAACGGGACGCGCCGCACCTTCTGCCGATGACGCCTGCTCAGCGGCAGCATCCCCCGTACCAGCTGGTGGAACTCGTCGTGGCTGGGAGCCGGCCCTTCGAAGATCGCGACGGAGCCCATGTGCAGCGGGGTGGAGGCGTCTTCTAACAGCAGAAACGAGGCGTCAAGCAGGTTCATCCGCTGCACATGGCACCTCGTTGCTGTCGCGTTCTGGATAGCACGACAAGCCAACCCAAGCATTAGAGGGCTTAGACGGCACGGCCGTCATGATCGGGTCAAGTACGGCGGTCGGATCGTTTCCATCCCGGGGATGCGTCCGGGACTAGGCAGCCAGGTGCGCGTAGCTGGCCAGGTCGTCGAAGGCCGCCTGGTAGGCGCGGGCCGCTGCGCGCAGCGGGGATGACCGGGGCGGGCTGGGGTCGGTGAGTTCGGCCAGTCCGGTGCGAAGCAGATGGTCGTGGGCGTGGGTGAACAGCAGCGCGTCCTGTAGTCCGATGTCGGTGACTTGGTAGCGGCGGGTTTTCGGGATGCGTTGGATGAGGCCGTGGGCGCGGAGGCGTCGCAGGTCGTAGGTCATCTTCCCGGCGGTG
>JADGPB010000166.1 GCA_017882655.1 Propionibacteriales bacterium | reverse complement strand
GGACGTGTCCGACGCGGGACGGATAGGAGTGTCGGTGGTGACGAAGTTGTAGCCCGCCGCAACGGTGATGTTGGCGAACTGGGCGCTCGCCCGGTACACGCCGGTGTCGACCACGTACACGGTCACGCCGTTTCCGTCGTTGGCCGCGGTGTAACTGCCGTCCAGCGTCGCGTTCCCGCCGTCGAGGATGTCGAGGTCCCACGGTGCGCTCGTCTGAACCGCCGAGGCGCTGACCGTACCCGTCGAGGCCTTGGCCTTGACGGTCCGGGTTGCGCTGGTGGAGACCTGCGTGTCCTGGCGGACCGACTTCACGTTCGGATTCGACTCGAGTGCCTTCGCCTGGGACGCCGTGAGGGTGGCGATGCCTCCGGAGATGGCCTTGTCCAGGATCTTCGCGTCGCTGCCGAGCAGAGTCGGGATCACCGCTTGGGCGGACACACCGGCCTTGAGCTCGACGATGTACGTCGCTGTGGTGTCGTCCGCACGGGCTGTCGGCATGAACCCGACGACAAGGGCAAAAGTGGCCAGCAGTGCCAGCAGGATCCGTGGTGGGCGCATGGGAGGACTCCTCATCGGTTTGCAGAACGTCCTGCAGAACCGCTCGACGGTACGGTCAGGCGGCCGGATGAACGCTCCCCCCGGGGCGTCCCACCGAACAACCTCATCCCTACATGCGGGGGCGCCCGTCGGGCCACGAAAGAAAACGTATTCTCATCTGCACTTCAGGTTCCCTTGAGACTCCTTGTGTGAGCCGGTCCGGCGCCTTCTCGGTGGCGCTTGGATAGGCTGAGGGCGTGCGCGTACTCATCACCGGCGGCGCCGGATACATCGGGAGCACCATTGCGTCGGCCTGCCTCGACGCGGGGCATCAGGTCGTCATCGTCGACGACTTCTCTGTAGGTCGACGGGAGTTCGTCAAGGGTCGTACGGCGTATGAGGGCGACATCGCCGACGCGGCGTTCATGGACCGAGTTTTCACCGACCAGACCATCGACGTCGTCGTGCACTGCGCGGCGGCGATCATCGTGCCGGAATCGGTGGCGCAGCCGCTTTTCTACTACGAGAACAACGTCGGCAAGACGCTCGACCTGCTGGCCTCGATGGACCGCCACGGCGTACATCGCATCGTCTTCTCGTCCTCAGCCTCCTTGTACGGCGACCCCGTCGACGGGCAGCTCGCGGTGACCGAGGAGTCGCCGGTGGCGCCAGGCAGCCCGTACGCGCGGACGAAGCTCGTCATGGAGATGGCACTGTCCGACGTCGCGCACGGCTCGGACCTTCGGGCGATCGCGCTGCGGTACTTCAACCCGATCGGCGCCGACCCCACGATGCGTACCGGCCAGCAGCGTCCGCACCCGTCGCACGTGCTGGGCAAGATGCTCGACGCCTGGCTCGAGGGCGGCACCTTCACGATCACCGGATGCGACTGGGACACCCCCGACGGCACCGGCATCCGCGACTACCTCCACATCTGGGACCTCGCGAAGGCCCACGTCGCGGCGATCGAGCGGTTCGATGGTGTGACCGCGTCGGAGCCGTACCGGGTCATCAACATCGGCCGCGGCGAGGGGGTTTCTGTGAGGGAGCTCGCTGAGGCCTTCCAGACCGCCACCGGCGACCCGCTGAAGATCGCGGAGGGCCCGTCACGTCCCGGCGACGTCCTCGGCGCGTACGCGATCGTCGATACCGCCCACTCCGAGCTCGGCTGGACCGCCGAACTCACTGTCGCCGAAGGCATCCGCGACGCGATCGCCTGGATCCCCAAGCGCAAGGAGCTCCTCGGCTACTGAGGTCGAGGAGAGCACCTATCCCATCTCGGAGAGAACTCCCCTCGTCCAGGAGAGAACTCGCCCCGTCCGGGACGGTCCAGATCGAGGAGAGGAATGCCAGTGAGCAAGCCCGGGACACCGGAGGACCCTTGGGTCCTCAAGACCCCACCCCAGACGAGCGAGTACGAGATGTGGTTCGAGCGCGTGGGAGATCAGGACGTGATCGTCTGCAAGGTCGGCAAGACGATCCTCCACTACGACCGGCGCTGCCTCGACGACCTGCACGCGATGCTGGTGACGGCCGGCGACTGGGTCGAGCTCGGCTCTGCCGACGAGCAGAAGGACGCGAAGCCCGGCACCGTCGAAGCCTGGGGCCGCTCGGCGGACAACCCGGTCGGCGGGTGGTACGGGCTCAAGAAGGGGCTACGCGGTCGCTTCGGCATGTACGTGCCGCCGCTCATGGAGGAGCTCGGCCTCGCGGAGGTCGAGCACAACCCCCGCAACAACCGCATGCGCGCCGTCTGAGCGGTACAGGTCCTCTCCCCGAGGGGTACAGGTCCTCTCGCCGAGGGGTACAGGTCCTCTCGCCGAGGTCAGGACTCCTGGGAGATGATGGTGCGGAGGTACGTGCCGTAGCCGGACTTGCCGAGCGCGTCGGCCTGTTTCAGCAGCTGCTCGGTGTCGATGAAGCCGTTGCGCCAGGCGATCTCCTCGGGGGAGCCGACGAGCAGGCCGGTGCGCTTCTGCATGGTGCGGACGAACTCGCCCGCCTCTGACAAGGAGTCGAACGTGCCGGTGTCGAGCCACGCCGTACCGCGCGGCAGCAACGACACCTTGAGGTCGCCCTGCTCGAGGTACACGCGGTTGAGGTCGGTGATCTCGTACTCTCCGCGCGCCGACGGCTTGAGCTCGGCCGCGTAGTCGCAGACGCGCTCGTCATAGAAGTACAGCCCTGGCACCGCCCAGTGGGACTTCGGGTGCGCGGGCTTCTCCTCGATCGACAGTGCGGTTCCGGTGTCGTCGACCTCCACCACGCCGTACGCCGTCGGGTCGCCCACCCAGTAGCCGAAGATCGAGGCCCCCTCGACATCGGCCAACCCGCGCAGCTGCGTGCCGAGGCCACGGCCGTAGAACAGGTTGTCGCCGAGCACCAGCGCGGACTTGTCGCCTGCGACGTGGTCGCGACCGAGAACGAACGCCTGGGCGAGGCCGTCGGGTGAAGCTTGGATCGCGTACGAGATCGACATGCCCCACTGCGAGCCATCGCCCAGCAGCCGCTGGAACGCGGGGCTGTCGAGCGGCGTGGAGATGACGAGGACTTCACGGATACCGGCCAGCATGAGCGTGGACAGCGGGTAGTAGATCATCGGCTTGTCGTACACGGGGAGCATCTGCTTGCTCGACCCGATCGTCAGCGGATGGAGCCGCGTGCCCGCTCCACCGGCCAGGATGATGCCCTTCACGTCGGCCTCCCTGCCATGCGGGACACCGTGTCACCGTCGGCGCGGGCTAGTGTATCGGCCATGCAGAGGCTCCTCGTGACCGGCGGCGCCGGGTTCATCGGCTCGAACTTCGTCCGCTGGCTCATGGCCAACACCGATGTGTCGGTCGTCGTGCTGGACAAGCTGACCTACGCGGGCAACGAGGACTCCTTGTCGGATCTGCCCGCCGACCGCGTCCAGCTCGTGGTCGGTGACATCTGCGACGCCGAGCTCGTGGACTCCCTCGTCGCCGACACCGACGCGATCGTGCACTTCGCCGCCGAGTCCCACAACGACAACTCGCTCAACGACCCGTGGCCGTTCGTACAGACCAACATCGTCGGCACGTACACGCTGCTCCAGGCCGCCCGGAAGCACGACACGAGGATCCATCACATCTCCACCGACGAGGTGTACGGCGACCTCGAGCTCGACGACCCCGACAAGTTCGACGAATCCACCCCGTACAACCCGTCCAGCCCGTACTCGTCCAGCAAGGGCGCCTCGGACCTCCTTGTTCGCGCGTGGGTGCGCTCGTTCGGCGTGAAGGCGACCATCTCGAACTGCTCGAACAACTACGGCCCGTACCAGCACATCGAGAAGTTCATCCCCCGCCAGATCACCAACGTGCTCAGCGGCCTGCGGCCCAAGCTGTACGGGACCGGCGAGAACGTCCGCGACTGGATCCACGTCGACGACCACAACTCGGCCGTCTGGACGATCCTCAACCACGGCGTCATCGGAGAGACCTACCTCATCGGCGCCGACGGCGAGAAGAACAACAAGGAGGTCATCGAGTCGATCCTCGGACTGCTCGGGCAGCCGACGGATGCGTACGACCTCGTCACCGATCGCCCGGGCCACGACATGCGCTACGCGATCGACTCGTCGAAGCTGCGCGCCGAGCTCGGCTGGAAGCCGAAGTACCGCAACTTCACCGAGGGCCTCATGGCGACGATCGACTGGTACAAGGCGAACGACTCGTGGTGGCGCCCGGCCAAGGAGGCCACCGAGGCCAAGTACGCCAAGACGGGTCAGTGACGCATGGCTGACGTGACAGTCGAGACCACGCCCATCGACGGCATGTTGGTCGTACGCCTGCAGGTGCACGGCGACAACCGCGGCTGGTTCAAGGAGAACTGGCAGCGGGAGAAGATGGTCGCCCTCGGCCTGCCCGACTTCGTGCCGGTGCAGAACAACATGTCCTACAACGCCGAGATCGGCACCACCCGCGGCATCCACGCCGAGCCCTGGGACAAGTTCGTCTCCAGCGCGCAGGGGCGGTACTTCGGGGCGTGGGTCGACCTGCGTGAGGGGTCCGGCTACGGGACCGTCTTCACGATCGAGGTGGACCCCTCGGTCGCGGTCTTCGTGCCTCGTGGCGTCGGGAACGCGTACCAGACGCTCACCGAGAACGTCACGTACAGCTATCTCGTCAACGACCACTGGTCTGCCGACAACACGGGCGACTACTCGTACGTGAACCTCGCCGACGAGACCATCGCCATCCCTTGGCCGATCCCGCTCGACCAGGTGCAGATCTCCGGGAAGGATCTGGCCCATCCGCGACTCGCGGACGCCAAGCGGGTACCGGCTCTCAAGACGCTGATCCTCGGGGGCAAGGGCCAGCTCGGACGTGCGCTCGCCGCCGAGTTCCCCGGCGCGACGAGCGTCGATCTCGATGAGCTGGACCTCACCGATGCGGCGCAGGTCGAGGCGTGGCCATGGGCCGAGTACGACCTTGTGCTGAACGCGGCCGCGTGGACGAACGTGGACGGGGCCGAGACGCCCGACGGCCGTGCGAGCGCGTGGAAGGCCAACGCAACGGTGCCGGCGATGCTCGCGCGGATCGCGGCCAAGCATCGGCAGACGCTGGTGCACGTGTCGAGCGACTACGTGTTCGACGGTACGAAGAGCGGCTGGACCGAGGACGACGACCTGGCGCCGCTGAGCGTGTACGGGCAGACGAAGGCGGCCGGCGATCTCGCCGTGTCGGTGACGCCACGCCACTACCTGCTCCGTACGAGCTGGGTCGTCGGAGACGGCAAGAACTTCCTCCGGATCATGGCCGACCTCGCCGCGCGCGGCATCTCGCCGACCGTCGTCGACGACCAGGTCGGCCGCCTCACGCACACGTCCAACCTCGCGGCCGCGATCGCGCATCTGGTGCGGACCAAGGCCCCGTACGGCACGTACAACTGCACCGACGGCGGCCCCGAGGTCAGCTGGGCCGACATCGCCAAGGCTGTGTACGTCGCCGGTGGGCGCTCCGCCGACGACGTGACGCCCGTCTCGACAGAGGCGTACTACGCCGGCAAGGGCAGCATCGCCCCCCGCCCCGCGCGCAGCACCCTCGACCTGTCCAAGCTCGAGGCCACCGGATATGTCGCGCCCGTGTACGAGCCGGGCGTCTTCTGAGTCGGGTCATCTGCATTCACTGGCAGATACGTGCTCACTGACCGCTATACGCGACGGCGAGCACGTCAGCGCCACTGAATGCAGATGAAGTTGGCCTAGCGATCCCCTACTGACCACGCAGGCTGCCACATTGGGTGCCGAGTTATGCACAGGTCGGCCAGATTCTGCGTGCGTCCGAGCTATCGGGTGGCCCATTCTCGGATCATGCCCCCTGTGACGTATGCCCGACTGTTGGAGAATGGCTGGACGCGCCACGCGATCCACGATGCAGTGGCACGTGGCCTGCTGCGCCGGGTGGCGCGCGGGTGGTACGACGCGGGCGGATGCTCTGCCGACGAGCTG
>JADGPB010000165.1 GCA_017882655.1 Propionibacteriales bacterium | reverse complement strand
AGCTCGTCGTCGCGGCCCTTCCAGACGGTCGCGAACGACCCGGCGCCGATGCGCTGGGTCAGTCGGTAGCGACCGATCTTGTCCACGTGACTTCCTCGATTTGTCAGCCAGAGCTCAACTTCGCAGGCCGTGCCTGCCGTGCCAGCCATGCTGTCCGGAGGCCCATCCCCCGCAGGATCGTACTAGCAGGGGCATGTCGCTCGGGCTGTGAGTAAGAGACCTCTCCTACGAATAGGGCAGACTTGATGTGTGAGCGAACCGTCCTTGAGCCAGGGTCCCGTGCCGCCGGCCGGGTGGTACAAGGACCCCGCGCACCCTGCACGTCAGCGGTGGTGGGACGGCGTGGCATGGTCGAGCCAGGTCCGGTTGCAGTCGCCGAGTCCGACCGTACGGGCCGCCGCGCCGCCCGCGACCCACGCGCCGAGCACCGGCCCTCGACCGGTACAGGTCGTCCGGCGCCCCGTCACCGTCGCTCCTACGCCTCCCGTTGCACCCGCCGGCTTCGCCCTGGTGCCCGTACGTACCACTGCCGACGGGGTCCCCCTGGCTTCTGTCGTGAGGCGCGTCATCGCGTCCGTCCTCGACAACGTCCTGCTCTCGCTCGTCATCTTCAGCGTGCTGCCGGTGTTCGTGAGCGACTTCCAGAGCCGTTTCTGGGGCGCCATCTACAGCTACTTCGAGACCGCGATGGCAGCCAGCGGAAAGGTCGTCATTCCGAGCGACGACCTGGCGCACATGGTGGTCATCGTCAACTACGCCCTGCTCGGAGGCACGGTCGCCTATGGGCTCATCGCCCTGATGCTCTGGTCGAGGACTCTCGGGCAGCGGGCCTTGGGCATCGCCGTGACGCCGCTCGATCGCGGCAAAGACCGCATCAAGGGCCCCGCCGTGTTCTCCCGGACGCTCTTGTGGAGTCTGCTGGCGCAGGGCGGGGATATCTTCCTGCTCCCGCAGCTCATCAGCTTCGGCCTGATCCTGTGGCACCCGAAGCGCCAGAGCCTGCCGGACCTCATCGCTCGCACCCAGGTGGTGCGCAGGGGCTGAGGGCCGCTCTCAGACGGCCCGGGGCTCGACCACGGCTCGAGGTCTGGTGGCTCCCGTGGTGTCGCTGTTGCGACGCGTGGGATGCGCTGAAAGTCTTGGCCACGACGACGTACGACCCCTCTGAGAGACGACGCATGCCACTCATCGATCCCGCGCTCCGCGATCTGGCTGGGCTGTACCAGATCAGCACGGAGTTCTGGGACTGGAAGGGCCATCGCACCGAGGTCGACGACGCGTCGGTGATCGCTGTGCTGTCCGCGTTCGACGTCGACGCCTCGACGCCTGAGAAGGCCCGGGCGGCCGTCGATACGTACCACGCGAGGATCTGGCAGCGGGCCCTGCCGCCCTGCGTGGTGGTCGAGCAGGGCGCACCCAAGACGTTCCCTGTCCATGTACGGGCTGGCGCCGCAGCGCACGTGTTCCTCAGGCTCGAGGACGGCGGCACGGTCGATGCGCAGCAGGTCGAGAACCTGTCGCCCGATCGGGAGGTCGAGGGGGAGTTGCTGGGTGAGGCCAGTTTCGCCGTCCCGGAGGGGCTGCCGCTCGGCTACCACCGGATCGTGCTGCGATCCGACGACCGTGAGGTCGAGTCGTCGCTGGTCGTCACGCCGCCGTGGCTGGGATTCCCGGAGCAGATGGGGAACAAGCGGATCTGGGGCTATGCGACGCAGCTGTACTCGATCGCCTCGCGCGACTCGTGGGGGGTCGGCGACCTCACCGACCTCGCCGACCTGGCCGTCTGGAGCTCGACGCAGCAGTACGCCTCGTACATGCTCATCAACCCGCTCCACGCGGCGGAGCCTGTGCCGCCGATGGAGCCCTCGCCGTACCTGCCCTCGAGTCGCCGCTACGTCAACCCCCTGTACATCCGGCCCGAGGCGATCCCCGAGTACGCCTCTTTGTCGAGCGCCGAGCACGAGGCCGTCCGCGGGATCCGGCAGGACCTCACCGACGACCTCGCCCACTCGGAGGCCGTGGAGCGCGATGCGTCGTGGGACGCGAAGCGGGAGGCGCTGGAGCTGGTGTTCCGTGCGGGCCGCAAGAACCCCCGCGAGATGGCGTTCTCCGACTTCCAGCGCCGCGAGGGGCGCCAGCTGCGGGACTTCGCGACATGGTGCGTGCTGAGCGAGAAGTACGGGAGCAGCTGGCGCGAGTGGCCGGAGTCGTTGCGTCGGCCGTCGTCGCCGGAGGTCGCCGAGTTCGCCACGGACAACACCGAGCTGGTCACGTTCTACATGTGGCTGCAGTGGATCGCCGACACGCAGCTGTCGAGCGCGCAGCAGGCGGCCAAGGACACCGGCATGCCGATCGGCATCGTGTCGGACCTCGCGGTGGGCGTCAACGCCGACGGCGCCGAGACGTGGGCGCTGCACTCGGTCTTCGCGAACGGTGTGGCGGTCGGCGCTCCGCCGGATCCGTACAACCAGTCCGGCCAGAACTGGGGCCAGCCCCCGTGGCGGCCGGACCGTCTGGCCGACCTCGCGTACGCACCGTTCCGCTCGATGGTCGCCGGTATCCTGCGGCACTCGGGAGGCGTACGGGTCGACCACATCATCGGGCTGTTCCGGCTCTGGTGGATCCCGGACGGGTACGGGCCGCAGCAGGGCGCGTACGTCCGCTACGACCACGAGGCGCTCGTCGGCATCCTCGCGCTGGAGGCCCACCGGGCGGGTGCGCTGGTGATCGGCGAGGACCTCGGCACGGTCGAGCCGTGGGTGCGCGACTACCTGCGGCGCCGGGGGATCCTCGGCACGTCGATCCTGTGGTTCGAGTACGACCACGAGGGCAAGCCGCTCGCGCCGGAGTACTGGCGCGAGTACTGCATGGCCTCGGTGACGACGCACGACCTGCCGCCGACAGAGGGCTACCTAGCGCATGACCACGTCAGGCTCCGCTACCAGCTCGGGCTTCTCACCGAGTCGCTGGACTCCGAGATCGAGGCCGACGCGCGCGAGCAGTCGGCGGTGATCGGGATGCTCGAGGAGCGCGGCGCCCTACCGCAGGACGACCGCGACACCGAGGACATCACCTTGGCGTTGCACCGCTTGCTCACCTGGACGCCGTCGCGAGTGCTCTGCGTGTCGCTGGCCGACGCGGTCGGCGAGAGGCGTACGCAGAACCAGCCGGGCACGATCGACGAGTACCCCAACTGGCGCGTCCCCCTGGCCGGCGCCGACGGCAAGCGCCTGTACCTCGAGGACCTGTACAGCTCCGACCGTGCCCGCCGCCTCTCAGCGATGATGAACGGTTTCCAGTCGGTGCCCGAGGTCCGGAAGCGGACCGTATCCAACGACGAGGGCTAGCTCTTTCTCGCACCCCCATCCGGGCTCGGTCGCGTCTCGACTTTCGACGTCACACCGCTTGTTCGACATCACACCGCCTATAGCCGGTGTGATGTGCAACAGGCGGTGTGACGTCGTGGTGAGGGGGCGTGGCGAACCAGCTTGGGAGACGCTCAGCCGAGCATGCGCACGAGTGCGTCCAGGTCTGACGGGCGACGGAGCCGTACGACCGGTGGACCGTCAGGCGCGGACTCCATCGCGGCGATCGCCTCGTGCTTGCGCGTGAACGACCGGAAATGCCAGCGGATGATCGAGTCCTTGCCGAGTAGACGACCCCAGGATTCGTAGTTGCCATTGCACATCTGTTCTTTCGCAATGACGCGGCGCAGGCCTCGGCGCACGAGTCGGGTGAGGCTCACCCATCGCGGGTAGTCGAGGGCCACCACGTACATGGCTCGCGCGGTCACGACGTCCCGCCACTTCCCGTACGCACTGTCGATGACCCAGATCTCGCCCGCAGCCATTTCGGCAGCAAGCCGTCGCTGGTCGTCAGCCGGTCTCTCGACCCAGCCGGGCAGCCAGCCGATCTCGTCGTCCACGTGGTGGCTCGGGAGCCCGAGAACCTCGCCGATCCGGTCGGCCGCAGTGGTCTTGCCGGACCCCGTGACCCCATAGATGAGGATGCGGTGCGCGCCGCGAAGGTCTGCGGGGGCTGCGGTGGGCACAGGAGCAGGGTAGTGCGGGCCGTGGTCAGTCCTGCGGGTGTCGGTTCATCATGTTAAGTAGGCGAGTCGTCACTTCTCATGGCGGATCGGCCATGAGAACCTCCGGTTCACCTACTTAACATGATGAACCGCACGCAGCGGCCGGCGTGAGTTCAGACGAACGTACCTATCGGGCCGTCCGGTTGCACCGTCACGCGTGAGCGCCCCCGACCCGGGCCCGATCGGTACGTTCTTCCGTCACGCCTCGCTGCTCGTGCTGAGCGCGACGCCCGATTCGGCGAGGGCCTCCCACGCGGCGTCGAGCCGGTCCGGGGCGACGGCGGCGGTGAGATCCGTGAGGACGGTCGTGACGTACCCGAGCATCGCGCCGTCCTGGGCGGTGGCCCTCACGCAGTAGTCGGTGGCGATGCCGCAGACGTCGATGTCGGTGACGCCCGACTCGGCGAGGAACTCGTCGAGCCCGCGGCCGTCGGCGTTCGAGCCTTCGAAGCCCGAGTACGCGGCTTCGAAGTTGCCCTTGTCGAAGACCCCGTCGAAGTCGCGGAACGTCAGGTCGGGGTGGAAGTCCTGCCCCGGCGTGCCCACGACGCAGTGGCGCGGCCACGAGTCGACGAAGTCGGGCGTCTCGGAGAAGTGGGCCCCCGGATCGATGTGGGCGTCGCGGGTGGCGACGACGAAGTCGTAGGAGGGTTTGCTTGCGAGGTACGCCGAGATGTCGCTCGCAGCCTTCGCGCCGCCGGTCACCGCCAGAGACCCGCCCTCGCAGAAGTCGTTCTGGACGTCGACGACGATCAGCGCCCGCTTGCCTGATGGGGTGCCGAAGTCAGGGTCTGTCATGTCAGCTCCTGTCGTACGGGTTGTTGGCGATGTGCCCGGCCTCGTCGAGGAAGTACGTGGGGATGCAGGGCTCGCCGCGTGACATCTTGAACGCGTCCCGCGGCAGCTCGCGGACGCCCGCCTCGTGGCGCTCGCGGGCCGCGCTCAACGGCTCGCGCCCGACGACCTCCCCGCCGCTCACCAGCTGCCTCAGCAACGGACGGTCGTCGCCGTCGCCCTCCGGGTCGGCCCCGATGCCGATGAGCTCGGCCTCGGCGATGCCCTTCGGGTCGCGGCGCCGCATCGCGAACTTGCGACCGCCCACCGTCGACTTGTGCACCGACTTCTTGGCAACCGGGAGGAGCGGTGCGTCAGGGTCGTCCGAGTCGGCGCGGGCGACCAGCTTGTACACGAACGAGCACGTCGGATAGCCCGAGCCAGTGACGACCGAGGTGCCGACCCCGTAGCCGTTGACCGGCGCGCCCGACAGCGCCGCGATCTGCCACTCGTCGAGGTCGCTGGTGACGATGATGCGGGTCTTGGTGGCACCGAGCTCGTCGAGCAAGGCTCGTACCTCCTTGGCGGTCGCCACGAGGTCACCGGAGTCGATCCGTACGGCGCCGAGCCGACCACCCGTGATCCGCACGCCCGTACGGACCGCGGCCTCGATGTCGGACGTGTCGACGAGCAGCGTGGTGTCCTCGCCGAGCGCGGCGATCTGCGCGACGAACGCCTCCTCCTCGGAGTCGTGGAGGAGGGTGAAGGAGTGCGCTGCGGTACCGGTCGTCGGCACCCCGTGCGTACGTCCCGCCTCGAGGTTGCTGGTCGCGCTGAAGCCGGCGATGTACGCAGCGCGCGCCGCGGCCACCGCTGCGTGCTCGTGCGCGCGACGTGATCCCATCTCGATGCACGGGCGCCCGTCGGCCATGAGCGTCATCCGGCTGGCGGCCGAGGCGACGGCCGAGTCGTAGTTGTAGATGCTGAGCAGCAGCGTTTCGAGGACGACAGCCTCCGCGAACGTACCCTCGACGGTGAGCAGCGGGGCTCCCGGGAAGTACAGGTCGCCCTCGCCGTAGCCGCTGATGTCGCCGGAGAACCGGTACGTGCTCAGCCACTGCGCCGTACGGTCGTCGACGACCCGGTGG
>JADGPB010000164.1 GCA_017882655.1 Propionibacteriales bacterium | reverse complement strand
GCAGTACGCCGAAGGCCCGCTCTGGATCCGTCCGGGGCGGGCCTTCGCGCATCTCGGAGAGAAGCCGCGCGGACTTCGCGGTTCGTGCAGGAACTCGAACCGCTTCGTGGTGGTTGTGGCGAGTCTCCGAGACGAATGCAGGACCTCAAGCCGGTTCCTGGTGGTTCTGAGCGGGCGTCGAGGGCCTCATAGCCACCACCATCCGGCTTGAGCATTGACCGTGCCGGTTCTGGCCCCTCAAAACCACCACGAAACGGCTTGAGTGTCCTGGGTCTGCCATCGAAAGCCACCGCTCACGCTGACGTGGACCTGTCGGTCCGAAGGACGGCTGATATGAATGACGAGCGACATAGTGAGCAACGCGGATATCGCGACGACGACGCGTACCGCAGCGAAAGGATGACGGATCACATGACCCGCAAGGCGGTCTTCCTCGACGTGGACGGGACGCTGATCGACGACTACGGCCGGGTGCCGGACAGTGCGGTACGAGCGGTGCGCGAGGCGCGGGAGAACGGTCACCTGGTCTTCCTGTGCACCGGGCGGTCGATGGTCGAGCTGTCGCCGGGAGTTCTCGCCGTGGGTTTCGACGGGTTCGTCGTGGCGTCCGGCGCGTACGTACAGGTCGGGTCGGAGGTGCTGGAGCACAAACGAGTGACCCCTGAGGCGGTACGGCACGTGGCCGACTACTTCGATGCCCACGGCGGTGGCTACTACTTCCAGGCCAATGACGGCGTCTACGCCAGCCCTCGGGCCCGGGACCTGCTCGGTCGCATCGTGGCGTCGCACGTCGCCGAGGACCCGGCGTTCGACGAGGTCGACCACGGCCTTCTGCGCTACGTCGACACGATCATCGTCGACAGCGATCCCTACGCGATGCCCATCACCAAGGCGATCTACTTCGACGCGGCCGCGACGCTCGACGAGATCCGCGCCGAGTTCGCCGACTTCGAGGTCGTACCGTCCTCTGTCACCGTGTTCGGCACCAGCGCGGGCGAGATGATGATTCCCGGCGTTCACAAGGCGACAGGCATCGACGTTCTGTTGCACCACCTGGGCATCGACCTGGCGGACACGATCGCGATCGGCGACAGCTACAACGACCTCGAGATGCTCGAGCACGTGGCCGTCGGCATCGCCATGGGCGACGCTCCGCAGACGATCAAGGACATGGCCGACGAGGTCACCACCTCGACGACGGAGGACGGCATCCGCATAGCGTTCGTCCGGCACGGGCTCGTCGCCGAATAGCGCAAGTCCTGACCAAGCAGGCCGGAGCCGTTGGCGCGTACCGGCTAGCGTGGCGACATGCGAGTGGCAATCTCAGGGAGTACCGGGCTCATCGGGTCCGCGCTGGTGCAGGCGCTGCGGTGGGGCGGGGACGACGCCGTACGACTCGTACGCCACGAGGCCAGGGGCACTGACGAGCGGCAGATCTTCCCTGAGCAGCGGCGGATCGCCGATCCCGGCCTGAACGACGTCGACGCCGTCGTGAACCTTGCCGGTACGGCCATCGCGGGCGGGCGTTGGACCGACTCCTACAAGCGAGGGATCCTCGACTCCCGCATCTCGATGACCGAGACCATCGTCGGCGCGCTCGCGGCCGATGGCCGGTGCCAGCGGTTCATCAGCGGCTCTGCGATCGGCTACTACGGCCCGACCGGCGATCGCGCCGTTGACGAGTCCTCGCCCGCAGGGGACGACTTCTTGGCCGGCGTCGTCGTCGCGTGGGAGACGTCGGCATCGGCTGCGCCCGTGCCGACCGCGTATGTACGGAGCGGCCACGTCATGACTCCACGCGGCGGCTACATCGGCGCGCAGCTGCTGCCGTTCAAGCTCGGACTCGGCGGGCCGGTCGCGGACGGCAAGCACTGGGTCAGCTGGGTCTCGCTGGACGACGAAGTGGCGGCGATCCGCTGGCTCTTGCGCAACGAGGTCACGGGTCCGGTGAACATCACAGCCCCCGAGCCGGTGACCAACGCCCGCTGGACCAAGGCGATCGGTGCCGCCCTTCGCCGCCCGACGGTGATCCCGTTGCCCCTGCCCATCCCGAGGTTGCTGTTCGGCAACGACTTCGTCGACCACGCCATGTTGAGCAGCCAGAAGGTCCTTCCCAGACGGCTGACGGAGGGTGGTTTCACATTCGGCGACACAGAGATCGAGCCGGCGTTGACCCGCCTCCTGCGGGAGTAGCGTCAGTCGGCGTGAGCACCGTGCGCCAACGCCGCGCCGTCACCGGCGCCGCCGCCGGGCTGATCGGCACCGTGCTCATCGCCATCGCCTCACGCGCCCTCTCGTACACCGGCTTCGGCGACTCGCTCGCCGACTCGACGTTCGCCGTCCGCTGGCTCGGCCGTGGCCTGGGAGCCGTCGGCCTCGCACTGCTGACGCTGGGGTGGTGGTGGGTACGGGAGGTGGCCGCGCGAGGTCGCTGGCTCCTGCTGGCGCTCTGGTCGCTGCCGCTGCTCATCGCACCGCCGGTCGGCTCCCGTGACGCCTACGCCTATGCGGAGCAGGGGTGGCTCGTCGCGCACGGCCACGACCCGTACACGACCCCGATGGGCACCCTCGGCAGCCCGTTCTCGAGCCTGGTCGACGCCTGGTGGCGGGGCCAGACCACCGTGTACCCGCCGCTGGCCCTCGAGGTGCAGAGCTGGGTCGTACGGCTGACGGGGGAGAGCGCAGTTGTCTCCGTCACGGCGCAGCGCGTACCGGCGATTCTCGGCTTGGTCCTCGTGGGCCTGTGCCTCCCGCGCCTGGCGCGGCACGCCGGCGGCGACCCGGACTTGGCTGGCTGGCTGATCCTGCTGAACCCCCTCGTCCTCGTCCACGTGGTCGGCGGCGCCCACAACGACGCGCTCGCGATCGGGCTCGCGGTCGCGGCCGTCTGGCTCGCGACCACGCGGGGGAGTCGTGGCTGGCTCCTAGGGGCTGGCGTTCTCGGACTGGCCGCCGCGGTCAAACAACCGATGGCGCTCGGGGGCCTGGCGATCGCCGCGATGAGCTCAACCGGGTCGAGGAGACCGTGGCCGCAGCTGCTCGTACGCGCGGTGGTCGTGGCGGTCGTGGGATTCGCCATGTTCCTGCTCGTCACGCTGTGGTCGGGGCTGGGCTGGGGATGGCTCACCGGAAGCGGCTCCCCGTACAAGGTGGTGACCGTCGCGCCGGCGTCACTCATCGCGGACGCCTGCGCGAGGCTCCACATCGCCAGCTTCGCCGGCACGCTCGGCGTTCTCGGACCCGTCTTCCTCGTGCTCGCGGCGCTGCTGATCCTCGGCGATGCCGTCCGGACCCTGGACACCTCACCGATCGGGTTTCTCGGCCGGGCGCTGATCGTCTTCGCGCTGCTGTCGCCTGCCCTGCAGGTCTGGTACCTGCTGTGGGGCGGCGTCTTCCTGGTCTGCATGCCGATGTCCCAGCGGGCGCCGCGCCGCATGCTGGCCGTGGTCGTCACGGGCCTCGCGGTCCTGTGCGCCGTCGAGTGGGTCGGCACCGCCCCGCTGTGGGGGGCCTTGATGGCGGGCGTTCTTGGCTTGGTCACGCTCGCGGCCGGTGGGCGTCCCGACCCCACCGGGACGGTCGTCGGGCGGCCGGTGGGCGCCGATAGGATGGCGCCCTAGCGAAAGGTGGCCCATGAGTTCGGAGCTGAATGCAGCAGGTGTGCCGGAGAAGTTCGCGATGCTGGGCCTCACGTTCGACGATGTGCTGCTCCTGCCGAACGAGTCTGACGTCATCCCCTCGAGTGCCGACACCACGAGTCGGGTCTCGAAACGGATCTCGGTACGCATCCCGCTGCTGAGCGCCGCGATGGACACCGTCACCGAGGCCGGGATGGCGATCGCGATGGCCCGCGAGGGCGGTCTCGGCATCCTGCACCGCAACCTCCCGATCGCCGACCAGGCCGCGCAGGTCGACCGGGTGAAGAGGTCCGAGGCCGGCATGGTCGAGGAGCCGATCACGATCACGGCCGACCGTACGATCGGCGAGGTCGACGAGATGTGCGGCCACTACCGGATCTCCGGGGTCCCGGTAGTCGACGAGAACATGACGCTGCTGGGCATCGTCACGAACCGCGACATGCGCTTCGAGGACGACCCCCAGCGACTCGTGCGCGACGTGATGACGCGCATGCCGCTGGTGACCGGCCGGGTCGGCATCAGCAGCGAGGACGCGCTGAAGCTCATGGCCGCGAACAAGATCGAGAAGCTGCCCCTGGTCGACGCCGACGGCAAGCTCAAGGGCCTGTTCACGCTCAAGGACTTCGTGAAGGCGGACAAGCACCCGTTCGCCACCAAGGACGACCTCGGTCGGCTCCGGGTGGGCGCGGCGGTCGGCTTCTTCGGCGACGGCTACGAGCGTGCGATGTCGCTGGTCGAGGAGGGCGTCGACCTCCTCATCGTCGACACCGCCCACGGCCACAGCCGCGCGGTCGTCGACATGATCACGAAGCTCAAGGCCGATCCCCGTACCGCCCTGGTCGACATCGTCGCCGGCAACGTCGCGACGTACGAAGGAGCGAAAGCACTTGTCGCTGCGGGAGTCGACGGCGTCAAGGTGGGGGTCGGTCCTGGCTCGATCTGTACGACCCGGATCGTCTCCGGCGTCGGCGTGCCCCAGGTGACCGCCATCTACGAAGCGGCCCGCGCGTGCAAGCCGGCCGGCGTCCCGGTCATCGGTGACGGCGGCCTCCAGTACTCCGGCGACATCGCCAAGGCCCTCGTCGCGGGCGCCGACACCGTGATGGTCGGGTCGCTGCTAGCTGGCTGCGACGAGTCGCCCGGCGAGCTGGTGTTCATCAACGGCAAGCAGTTCAAGCAGTACCGCGGGATGGGCTCGCTCGGCGCCATGGCCGCTCGCGGCCGCACCGGCTCGTACTCCAAGGACCGCTACTTCCAGGCCGACGTCACCAGCGACGACAAGCTCGTACCGGAAGGCATCGAGGGCAAGGTCGCCTATCGCGGCCCGCTCGCCGCCGTCGCGTATCAGCTCGTCGGTGGTCTGCGGCAGTCGATGTTCTACACCGGCGCAGCGACGATCCCGGAGCTGCACGAGCGTGGCCGGTTCGTACGGATCACGTCCGCCGGGCTCCGTGAGTCCCACCCGCACGACATCCAGATGGCCGTCGAGGCCCCGAACTACGGAGGCTGAAAGGCCATGTACGACATCGGACGCAGCCGTCGCGCCTCCAAGGCGTACTCGTTCGACGAGATCGCCCTCGTCCCCTCACGCCGTACCCGCGGCACCGAGGAGGTCAACCTCGCCTGGCGCATCGATGCGATCCGGCTCGAGTTCCCGATCGTCGCCGCGCCCATGGACTCGGTGATGTCGCCGGCGACTGCGATCGCGATGGGCAAGCTCGGCGGTCTCGGTGTGCTCAACCTCGAGGGGCTGTGGACGCGCTACACCGACCCGACCCCGTTCTTCGACGAGCTGGCCGCCATCGAGGACCAGGTATCCGCGACCAAACGCATGCAGGAGCTGTACGCGGCGCCGATCCAGCCGGACCTCATCGAGGCCCGGATGGCGGAGATCCGAGCAGCGGGAGTTCCCGTCGCCGGGTCGCTGTCGCCGCAGAACACCCGCGAGTTCGCCGACGTGGTGGTCAAGGCATCCCCGGACTTCTTCGTGATTCGCGGCACGACGGTGTCGGCCGAGCACGTGTCGAAGGACTCCGACCCGCTCGACCTCAAGACGTTCATCCGCACGCTCGACGTACCGGTCATCGTCGGTGGTTGCGCCGGGTACCAGACGGCGCTCCACCTCATGCGTACCGGCGCGGCCGGCGTCCTCGTCGGCTTCGGTGGCGGTGCGCGCCATGCGAACCGGGACGTCCTCGGCATCGAGGTACCGATGGCCTCAGCGGTCGCCGACGTGGCCGAGGCTCGCCGCGACTACCTCGACGAGTCCGGCGGCCGCTACGTACAC
The DNA here is from genome assembly GCA_017882655.1 of Propionibacteriales bacterium. Lineage (GTDB taxonomy): Bacteria > Actinomycetota > Actinomycetes > Propionibacteriales > Propionibacteriaceae > Fen-668. The sequence goes on along the minus strand of JADGPB010000164.1, from coordinate 98 downwards.
GTCATCGCCGACGGTGCCGTCGGTCGCTCGGGCGACATCGCCAAGGCGATCGCGTGCGGTGCCGATGCGGTGATGGTGGGGGCGCCGCTGGCGCGGGC
>JADGPB010000005.1 GCA_017882655.1 Propionibacteriales bacterium | reverse complement strand
CGTCAGTTCCACCTGCTGCTCGCCGAGCTCCGGTGCTGGCAGGACCGGATCGACGAGTCCGAGACCATGCTCGCCACCCTCACCGGGATGTTCGGCATGGTCTCGCCGGACCTCCAGCTCACGATGGCGGCGCGCGCGGCGCGCGCGTTGACGGCCATGGCGTGCGGTGACCCTGAGCGCGCCTGGGCGGAGTTCGAAGCGAGTCTCGGTGGGGCGTATGTGCCTCCGGCGCAACGGATCCCTGTACTCGTCCCAGCGGGGATGGCGCTGAGGGCCGGGGCGGGAGACCGCGCACGCTACGCCGCGGAACTCGAGCGCGCCTGCTCCGGTACGGGCCGGCGCGCCGCTGCGTACGAGCCCGTGCTGCGCGCCTACCTCGATGGTTCCCGCGAGGCCTGGACGAACGCGTACGCATCCCGCGACGACCCAGCGCTGCCCGTCGCGGTCATGGCAGTCGTGGCGTTGGAGCTGGCGCGTGTCACCGACGCAGAGGACCCTCGAGGAGCGACAGAACTGCTGGCCCGGACCCGCACGGAGGCTGGCGTCCTCGGGGCACAACTCGTGGTCCGCTGGTGCGACGAGCTGCGGCCGCTGGCTGTCCGGGCCACCGTCCGCCCTGGTGGCCTCACCGCGCGTGAGGTCGAGGTGCTCCGGCTCGTGGCCGAGGGCCGCTCGAATTCGCAGGTCGGGCAGGCCCTGGTCATCAGCACGAAAACGGCGAGCGTGCACGTCTCGAACATCATCGCGAAGCTCGGCGTGAGCAGCCGCGGCGAAGCTGCCGCGTGGGCCTACTCGCACGGAGCCATCGACTGAGCGTCCGCGGAGCGGGTCCACGAGGACGTACCGACGCGCCCTGTGGAACGATGTGGCGGTGCTGTCGCTGATCGGGAAACTCACGGAACGCTTCGAGGCCGCCGCGGGGACCGACCCGGAGCTGCGGCCCGCGACCAAGCCTCAGTTCGGCCACTTCCAGTCGAATGCCGCCCTCCGGCTTGCCAAGGATCAGGGGCGTCCGCCGCGCGAGGTCGCCGCGGAACTCGTCGCGCGCATCGACGTCGCGGATCTGTGCGAGCCGCTGGAGATCGCCGGGCCGGGCTTCATCAACATCCGTGTCCGTGCCGATGTCCTGGCGGGCGTGGCCAACGACGTTCTCCACGATCCGGCGGCCGGCATCGACGTCGCCGAGGATCCCGGACGGATCGTCATCGACTACAGCTCCCCCAACGTCGCCAAGCTCATGCACGTCGGCCACCTCCGTACGACGATCATCGGCGACTGCTTCCACCGGGTTCTCGACGCGACCGGCAACACCGTCATCGCCCAGAACCACATCGGCGACTGGGGTCGGCAGTTCGGCATGCTCATCGAACAGGTCCTCGAAGAGGACCTGGACCTGACTGGGCTCGACCTCGCCGGTCTCGAGGAGCTGTACCTGCGAGCCAACGCCCACCTGACCGCCGACGAGGCGTTCGCGGATCGGTCGCGCGCACGCGTGGTTGCCCTCCAGGCGGGCGATACGGAGACCAACGCACTCTGGCAGCAGCTCATCGACATCTCGAAGGTCGGCTTCAACGCCACGTACGACCGACTCGGCGTCCTGTTGACCGATGACGACCTGGCCGGCGAGTCCATGTACAACGACATGCTCGCTCCGATCTGCGAAGACCTCGAGTCCCGCGGCATCGCGGTCGTCGACGACGGTGCGCTGGTCGTGTTCGTCGAGGGCTTCGACGCTCCAGCCATCCTCCGCAACCGGCACGGCGGGTACGGCTACGACGTCACCGATGTCGCCGCCATCTCGTACCGGGTCAACACTCTCCACGCGGATCGCCTCGTCTACGTCACCGATGCACGGCAGCACCAGCACTTCCTGCTCGTCTTCGAGGTGGCCCGCATGGCCGGCTACCTTCCCAAGTCCGTGACCGCCGAGCACGTCGGGTACGGGATGGTGCTGGGCACCGACGGCAAGCCGTTCTCCACCCGCAAGGGCGGCGCGGCACATCTGGACGACCTCCTCGACCGCGCCGAGGAGCACGTCTCACGGCCGATCGCCGTGGCGGCCGTGAAGTACGCCGACCTGTCGAACCAGCTCCAGAAGGACTACGTCTTCGACGCCGAGCGGATGACGCAGACCTCGGGCGACACCGGTCCGTACCTCCAGTACGCCCACGCCCGCGTCACCCGCATCCTCGCCAAGGCCGAGGCGGAAGGGATTGCGTGGGAGACGATCACCGTCCTCAACGAGACGCCCGAGCACAATCTGGCGCTGCTGCTGAGCCGGTTCGGCGAGGTCGTCTCGGGCGTGGCCGAGGATCTGCAGCCCCACAAGCTCTGTACGTACCTGTTCGAGCTCGCCACCGCCTTGAGCGTGTTCTACGAGGTGTGCCCCGTCCTGACGGCCGAAGGTGACGTCCGTACGTCCCGGCTCGGCCTCTGCTCGGCTGTTCGGCGCGTGCTCTCGAGGGGCCTCGGACTGCTCGGCATCGAAGCGCCTGACCACATGTGACCGATCCCGTACGGGAGGATGGGCGCATGGCGATCGACTGCACCACATACTCAGCGGGTCCCGGCCCCGCGCCGGCGTTCATCGTTCTCCCGGGCGGCGGCTACTTGGAACATGAGGAGATCGAGGGCGCGCCGGTTGCCGAGTGGCTCACCAGCCATGGCATCCACGCCATGGTCGTGAGGTACGGGGTCGGCGAGGGCTGCTTCCCACGCCCCCTGCACGACGCGCGTGAGGCCCTCACGATGCTCCGAGAGGGAGAGACCGACCTCAACGTCCTTCGCGATCACGTCGGGGTCATCGGCTTCTCGTCCGGAGGCCACCTTGCGGCCCTTCTCGCCACCGACAGCGAGAACATCACAGGTACGCAGCGGTGGACGTTCGCCGGCCGACCGGACGCGGCGATCCTCTGCTATCCGGTCACCGAGCTCCGAGACGCGTTCTTCGGCAGGATCCCGAACCTCGACGCGGGTGTGGCCGAGCGACTGCTGGGTGGTGACGCGTCCGAGGAGCAGCGAAGCGAGCTGTCGCCCTGCACACGGGTCACCTCACCGAAGGAGGGCGACCCGACTCCCCCGGTGTTCGTGTGGACGACCAGCGACGATGACGTCGTCACCGTCCTGCACACCACGACGATGCTGCTGTCGTTGGGAGTGGCGGGCGTCCTTCACGAGGGACACATCTTCGCTTCAGGCGAGCACGGGCTGGGCCTCGCCGAGGACAACCCGGAGGTCGCCCAATGGACCGAGCTGGCGCTGGAGTGGCTCGACGGGCTCGGGTGGCCGCTCAGCTGATCAGGCACGACTGAGCGACAGGCGCAGGCCCTGACGGGTCACCGGACCGAGAGTGCCGGTCTTGCGCAGCAGGGCCATCGACAGGTTCGCCACGATGAGCACCAGCGACGCGGAGCCCACCAGGAGCACCGAGCGCTCGTCGATGAGGGCCGCCCACAGCAGCCAGGTGGACTGGTTCACGAGCAGGATCCACTGGTTGCCGACAGACAGGCCGCGGACGTCCACGCTCGTCGCGGTCACCTTGAGCTGGGAGACGAGCGAGATCGCTGCGGGGAGGAACGCCGCGATCGAGTATGCGATGGTGCCCACCGCGTGGTCGAGCGTCGTGGTCGTCGCGCCGATGATGAGGCCTGGCGCAAGGAGCGCCACCCACGGCGTACCCACATGACTGTGGAACAGGTACAGGATCGTCAGGGTGATCGCGACCAGCAGGATGTTGGGGAGCCACTGGTTCAGGTTCCCGTGGGTGATCCCGTACAGGCCCCAGGTGAGGTTGCCTCCGAGGGCCAGCTGCCAGGAGAGGACAGAGACGCCCGACGTGGTGCCGGCGCGCAGGATGCGTACCAGCTGAGGCGCTGAGATGAAGCAGGAAAGACCGGCGGCGATCCAGCCGACGATCATGGCAAGGTGAACAGCAGTAGCGGGCGGCATAGCCTCGAACGGCCCCTTCGAACTCGTAACGGACAGTCAATACGGGCCGCTCTGCCCGGTACTGAGGTCACGTTCTCATGAACGTGACCCGTGGTGGAACGCTACTCCCCGGCCGAGGAGAGTGCATCGTTTCAACGGAGGGTTCTCATCAGGTGTCGTAACGACTTGGTACCACTGCGCCGCCACCTGGGAGAACCGTTTGTGCACTTCGCCCCTCCCGAGTACGAATGGGTACGTCGTCGAACCCAGGAGCGCCGTGGAAGTCATCGTGTGTCGGACCGCAGACGAGGTCGCTGAAGTAGCAGCAGCGAAAGTTTCGAGGGTGTGCCGAGACGTCGGACCGAACGTGGTCATCGGCGTAGCGACGGGGTCCTCCCCTGTCGCGTTGTACGAGAGCCTGGCTCAGCGGGTCAAGGACGGACGACTGGACATGTCACAGGCGTCGGCGTTCGCGCTCGACGAGTACGTGGGGTTGCCGCCCGGGCATCCGGAGTCGTACGCGGAGGTCATCCGGCAAACCGTCACGGAGCCTCTCCGCATGAACCCTGCCTTCGTCCACACGCCGAACGGGTTCGCTGACGACATCGAGCAGGCGGTGAAGGACTACGAGCAGGCGATCGTCGATGCCGGTGGCGTCGACGTCCAGATCCTTGGGATCGGCAGCAACGGGCACATCGGCTTCAACGAGCCGACCTCGTCGCTGGCCTCCCGCACCAGGATCAAGACGCTCACGATGACCACCCGGCAGGACAACGCCCGCTTCTTCGCATCGATCGACGACGTGCCGCACCACTGCCTCACGCAGGGCCTCGGCACGATCATGGCCGCGCGCGAGGTCGTCCTGGTCGCCCAAGGCGATCACAAGGCCGAAGCGATCGCGGCCCTCGTCGAGGGTCCCGTCACCGCGCGGTGGCCCGGTTCGGTCCTCCAGCTTCACCCGCACGCCACGGTCGTCATCGACGGTGCCGCGGCGGCCAACCTCGAGCTCCGCGACTACTACGTACAGACCTACGCGGAGAAACCTTCCTGGCAGCGCTTCGACGCCCGCTAGCCTCCACGTCACAGGCAAAACTTCGACCGCACAGGCAGAACCTCCGCTCTCAGAGGTTGATCATGTGGCCGGCGATTCCCTCGACGGCCTCCTTGATCGCCTCGGACAACGTCGGGTGGGCATGGATGTTGCGGCCCATCTCGTCGGCCGTGAGGTCCCACATCTGCGCCAGCGTGAACACCGGCAGCAGCTCCGTGACGTCGGGACCAACCATGTGCGCGCCCAGGATCTCGTTGTGCGTAGCATCGGCGACCACCTTGACGAAGCCGACGGCCTCGCCCAGTCCCCAGGCTTTGCCGTTCGCCGTGAACGGGAACTTCGACACCTTGACGTCGAAGCCCTTCTCACGGGCCTGCGCCTCGGTGTAGCCGAACGAGCCGATCTGCGGCTGGCAGTACGTCGCGCGCGGAACCATGTCGTAGTTGATCGGCATGGTCTCGGCACCCGCGATGGTCTCGGCAGCAACCACTCCCTGGGCCTCGGCCAGATGCGCCAGCATGAGCTTCGCGGTGACGTCACCGATCGCGTACAGCCCGGGAACGTTAGTCCGCATGTAGTCATCGATCGCGATCGCGCCACGGTCAGTGAGCTCGACTCCCGTGTTCTCCAAGCCGTAGCCGGCGGTCCTCGGCGCGAACCCGATCGAGAGCAGCACCTTCTCCGCCTCGAGGACGATCTCGTCGCCGCCGGCCGCAGGGACCACCGTGACGGACACTCCCCCGTCGGACTCCGTGATCGTCTTCACGCCGTGACCGAGCATGAGCTTCACGCCGAGCTTCTTGTACGCCTTGGCGATCTCTGCGGAGATCTCCGCATCCTCCAGGGGCACCATGCGGTCGAGGTACTCGACGATCGTGACGTCGACGCCGTAGTTGCGCAGGACGTACGCGAACTCGGTGCCGATCGCACCGGCGCCGCAGATCACGATGGACGACGGCAGCTGATCGGAGAGGATCAGCTCCTCGTACGTGACGACGCGCTCGCTCTTCGTGACACCGGGCAGCATCTTCGTCGTCGAGCCGGCGGCGATGATGCAGCTGTCGAACGTGAGCGTCTCGGTGCCGTCGTCAGTGGTCACGGACAGTGTGTGGGCGTCGACGAACGTGCCCCACCCGTTGACCTCGGTGATGCGGTTCTTCTTCATCAGGAAGTGCACGCCGTTGATCATCCGCTGCGACACGGCGCGGCTCCGGCTGAACGCCTTGCCGTAGTCGAACGTCACATCGCCGGTGATGCCGAACGTGTCCTTCTCGTGGGTGAACAGGTGCGCGACCTCGGCGTTGCGGAGCAGCGACTTGGTGGGGATGCAGCCCACGTTGAGGCAGACACCGCCCCACCACTGCTTCTCCACGACGGCGGCTTTCAGACCTAGCTGGGCTGCGCGAATCGCGGCTACGTACCCTCCGGGGCCAGCGCCGAGAACGACAACGTCATAGTGAACGCTCATGGCCGTAACCTTAGCGATTCCCACCGGCCCTACTCCCCCGAAGGCACCCCCGCACTTCGGCTGGGTCGTGGGTACGGTCGCCCCGGAGGCGGAGATATATCTCATGTGAGATATGCTCAACCGGTGGATACGTCACCCCTGAAGGTTGGAATGCTGATCCGAGACGCTCGGAAACAGCGCGGTCTCACGCAGACCCAGCTTGCCGAACTGCTGAGTACGAGCCAGTCAGCCGTTCACCGCATCGAATCGGGGAACCAGAACCTGTCGCTGGAGATGATCAACCGCATCGCGTCCGCGCTGGACAGCGAGATCATCGCCGCCGGCAAGGGCGCGGTCCACGTACGGATCCAGGGCGGCAGGCGTCTGAGCGGCTCGATCGAGGTCCGCTCCTCGAAGAACGCGGCCGTCGCCCTTCTCTGCGCATCCCTGCTGAACCGCGGGACCACGACGCTGCGCGGTATCGCGCGGATCGAAGAGGTCAACCGGCTGGTCGAGGTCCTCGAGAGCATCGGCGTCGAGTGCACCTGGGTCGACAGCCGCTCCGCGCTGCGCATCCGCCGGCCCGCACGGCTCAACCTGGACGCGATGGATGCCGAGGCAGCTCGCAAGACGCGCAGCGTGATCTTGTTCCTCGGTCCGCTCCTGCACGAGATCGGTCACTTCCAGCTTCCGTACGCGGGAGGCTGCAACCTCGGCACCCGTACGGTCGAACCCCACCTTCAGGCACTCCACCCGTTCGGCCTGTCAGTCACGGCCACCGAGGGCTACTACCAGTGCCAGAGCTCACCGATGCCGGCCAAGCGCCGCCAGATCGTTCTCACCGAACGCGGCGACACGGTCACCGAGAACGCTCTCCTGGCTGCCGCCATGACACAGGACCTCACGATCATCCGGAACGCCAGCCCGAACTACATGGTCCAGGACCTGTGCGCCTACCTCGTGACCCTCGGCGTCCAGATCGACGGCATCGGCACGACAACGCTGCGTATCCACGGCCTGTCGTACATCGACCGCGACGTCTCGTACGACATCTCCGAGGATCCGATCGAGGCCATGAGCCTCGTCACCGCGGCGGTGGTCACCAAGTCAGAGATCACCGTGACCCGCGTGCCGATCGAGTTCCTCGAGATCGAGCTCGCCGTCCTGGCGGAGATGGGGCTGAAGTACGAGACGAGCGAGGAGTACCTGTCCCGCAACGGCTTCACCAGGCTGGTGGACCTCACGGTGAAGCCGTCGGTCCTGCACGCTCACGCCGACAAGATCCACCCCATGCCGTTCCCGGGGCTCAACATCGACAACCTGCCCTTCTTCGCGGTCATCGCCGCGGAGGCCGAGGGTACGACGATGATCCACGACTGGGTGTACGAGACCCGCGCGATCCACCTCCTCGAGCTGACGAAGCTCGGCGCGGACGTCCAGCTTCTCGACCCTCACCGGCTGCTCGTCACGGGACCGACCCGCTGGCGCGGCCAGGAGGTCGTCTCGCCTCCGGCCTTGAGGCCGGCCGTGTGCCTGTTGCTCGCGGCACTCGCCGCTCGCGGGGAGTCCGTGATCCGCGACATCTACGTGATCCAGCGTGGGTACGAGGACCTGCCGGAGCGCCTCGCGCAGCTCGGCGCCGACATCGAGACGTTCCGGGAGTAGCTCAGCGGATCTGACGTACCGCGAAGCTGTGCGTCGGGTGGACGATCGCGTCCTGAGCCTTGACCAGACGCAGCTCGCGGTGACCTGACTCCGCGGTGATCTCGAGGACCGCATAGACGATTGCAGCAGTCTTCGCCAGTGCCTCCGGCACCGAGCCGAGCTCGAGGAAGGTCGCGAGGAACGCGGCGGACGTGATGTCTCCGGACCCGCTGAACGTGGGAGGCAGCTGAGGCGTCGAGACCAGCCAGGCACCGCCCGCAGAGACCGCGAGCATGCTCACCTTGTCCGGGTCGAGGTCCGTGGTGACAGCGCTCGTGACGAGCACGGTGCCGGGCCCTTTCGCACGCAGGGCGTCAGTGGCCTCGAGCAGCTCGTCGAGGGTGCTCGCCGGCTTGCCCGTCAGGAACTCCAGCTCGAACTGGTTGGGGGTGATGATGTCGGCCTGACCGACGATGCGGTCCCGGTACATCTCCGGGATGCCGGCCGCGACGAAGAACCCGCGGCCCACGTCTCCCATCACAGGATCGCAGCAGTAGATGGCTTTCGGGTTGCGTTCCCTCACCAGGGCCACCGTGTCGAGCACCGCCTCGCCGATGGCGGCACTGCCCTGGTAGCCGGTGAGCACCGCGTCGACCTCGGTGAGAGCACCGCGCTCGTCTATCCCCAAGATCACGTCACGGATGTCGTCCACCGACAGCACAGGCCCGCGCCACGTCCCGTACGCAGTCGAGTTCGAGTAGTGCACGGTGAGGACCGGGTACACCTCGACGCCCATCCGCATCAGGAGGAACGCTGCCGCGGAGTTTCCGACGTGGCCGTACGCGACGGAGGACTGGATGGAGAGGATGGTGGTCACCGGCCGTATTCAACACCATGGGCATCTGCCCGCAGCGGGGGCTCCGTCCCATGCCAGATGTCCCCTGGTGCTGGGTCCCGTCTGGCGCCAGACTGTCCCCCATGCCTGAGACCGTCCAAATTCAAGCCCCTGACGGAGATCTGCCCGCACTTCGCTTCGCCCCGAGCTCCCCCAACGGGGCCGGCGTCGTGGTGGTCCAGGAGATCTTCGGGGTCTCCGACTACATCGTCGGGCGCTGCCAGAACCTCGCCGACGAGGGCTACGTGGTGTACGCGCCGATCCTGTACGACCGGTTGCCGGAGAAGCCCGTCCTCGACCCCTCGTCGCCCGACTACCTGACGCAGGGCATGACCGCATCCCGCGGGCTCGACTGGGAGACCGCTGCGCGAGACGTCGTCGCCGCGGTCGCGACCCTGCGCGCCGAGTCGGGCACCGAGAAGGTCGGGCTGCTCGGGTTCTGCTTCGGTGGCGGCCTCGCGTTCAACGTGGCGGCGCTCACCGACGTGGACGCCCTGGTCTCGTACTACGGCTCCGCCCTACCGCGCCTGCTCGATCTCGCTCCTCAGGTCACCGCACCCCAGCTGCACCATTGGGGGACCAGGGACTCCTTCATCGAAGGGCCTGCCCAGGGTGAAGCGCGGGAGGCTCTCGCCACTTCGCCGGGGACGGTCCAGTGGGAGGTGTACGAGGGCGCGGGCCACGCGTTCGACAACAACCAGGTCCCCTTCCACCACCCGACGGCGAGCGCCGCGGCCTGGCCTGTGACGCTGGGCTTCTTTGCCTCGCACCTCCTAGGACGAGCGCCGAACGAGTGACTTCCGCGGGACGCTGAGACCGGCGAACGGCAATCCTTGCGTCGACACCCCTTTCTCAGGCCATACTCATGACCGTGCGCGCGTCCGACTTCCCGATGTTCGCCCCACGATGGGCGGCGTTCGCACATCGCGGAGGCGCGGGCCATCCTGACCTGGTCGGCAAGGAGAACACGATCGCGGCGTTCCGCCACGCCGTCTCGCTCGGTTTCCGCTACATCGAGATCGACGTCCACGCGACCCTCGACGGCGAGCTCGTGGTGTTCCACGACGACGATCTCAGGCGAGTCACCGGCGGTCGAGGCTCGCTCGCCGACAGAACCCTGGCGGAGATCACCAAGATGCGGATCGGGCAGTCCGAGACGATCCCGACGCTGGACGAGGTCCTCGAGACGTTCCCGGACACCCGGTTCAACATCGACATCAAGAACGCCGGTGGGGTCACTCCCCTGGTGAGGGCCATCGACCGCCACCGTGCGCACGACCGAGTGTGCGTGGGGTCCTTCTCGATCGAGAGGCTGCGCCAGTTCCGCCGACTCATGGGCCGGCGTGTACCCACCTCGGTCTCCCCGATCGGCGTCGTCTGGAACGGCTACGTACCGCTCCTGCCCCGGCTGCTGAACTCCCCCGGTACGGCGCTGCAGATCCCTGTGGCACAGGCCATCGGTTCTCGGCAGATCCCCGTTCTCACCCCGCGGCTTCTCCGGCATGCCCACCTGGCCGGCAAGGTCGTCCACATCTGGACCATCGACGATCCGGCGGAGATGCACCGGCTCCTCGACATGGGCGTCGACGGAATCGTGAGCGATCGCACCGATCTGCTCAAGCAGGTCTTCACCGAACGCGGCATCTGGGAGGAACGATGAGCGACATCGGCACGACCGACGAGCCGCCGGCATACGAGCCTCTGGGGTTCCGGACCGCCCTCACCGACACCCCGCTGAAGTGGCGCCGGGTCGTGACCTGGGCGATGTACGACTGGGGGACGCAGCCGTACAACACGATCATCATCACGTTCGTCTTCGCGGTGTACCTGACCAGCGCCCCCTTCGGCGACGTCAACTACACGACGCGCGCGCTGGCGACCGCCACGACGATCAGCGGCCTTCTCATCGCCGTGCTGGCCCCCGTTCTCGGCCAGTCGTCCGATCGCAGCGGACGTACCGTCACGTTCCTCCGCGTGCTCACGGCGTTGATGGTCGTGCTCTCGGCCGCCCTGTACTTCGTGAAGCCCGAGCCCGCCTACCTCGTCATGGGGCTCGTGCTGTTCGGCATCGGATCGCTGGTGAACGAGATCGCGGGTGTCACGTACAACGCGACCATCGACCAGGTCGCTTCGACCCGCAGCGTGGGTCGCGTCTCCGGCTTCGGGTGGGGCATGGGGTACGTGGGCGGCATCATCTCGCTGCTGCTCATCTACTTCGCGTTCATCCATCCTGATGTCGGTCTGTTCGGCGTCACGGGCCGTGACGGGCTCGACATCCGGGTCTCCATGCTGGTGTGCGCGGTCTGGACGGTGATCTTCACGATCCCGCCCCTCGTCATGCTGAAGAACCAGCCGCCAGCGGTCAACGATGGCGCCCATCCCGGGATCCTCGGCGCCTACGTTCAGCTGTGGCACACGTTGGTCAGGCTCTGGCGTACCGACCGTCCCCTGATCACATTCCTCATCGCCTCGGCCGTCTTCCGCGACGGCCTGGCCGGTGTGTTCTCGTTCGGGGCCATCATCGCCGCCGGCACGTTCGGCTTCAGCGCCGGCGACGTCATCATCTTCGGCGCTGCGGCCAACATCACCGCCGGAGTGTCGACGATGCTGTTCGGCTTCCTCGACGACCGCATCGGCCCTCGGCGCGTGATCCTCATCTCCCTGGCGAGCCTGTCCGTCCTCTCGATGCTGGTCTTCCTCCTCCATGACGGCGGCAAGACCGTGTTCTGGATCGTCGGCCTCGGCCTCACGATCTTCGTCGGACCGGCCCAGTCGGCGTCCCGCAGCTACCTCGCTCGCCTGATTCCCGAGGGGAAGTCCGGAGAGGTCTTCGGGCTGTACGCGACCACGGGCCGAGCCATCTCGTTCCTGTCGCCTCTCTTCTTCGGTGTCGCGGTTACGATCGGCGCTGGGCTCAACCACAACGCGAACGCCCAGTACTGGGGGATTTTGGGCATCGCCCTCATCCTGGTGGCAGGGTTCATCATCATGCTCAGGGTCAAGGCGCCAGCCCCGGAACATGAAGCGCCCGCAGCGCGTTGAACTGACGCAGAAGGAGGTCGACCATGGCCGACAGAGCATTGCGAGGCAGGAGCCTCGGCGCACATAGCTTCGAGGACGCAACGGGGGTGGAGTTCGCACCTCGCCAAGAGGTCGCGTTCGACTGCCCAACGGGTCACCACTTCACCGTGATGTTCTCCGAGGAAGCAGAATTGCCCCTCGAGTGGGAGTGCACGAAGTGCGGCAAGACCGCGATGCGCTCCGATGGGACGCGCGCCGAGGAGAAGGACGTCAAGGCGCCCCGGACGCACTACGACATGCTCCGTGAGCGCCGCAGCATCCCTGAGCTCGAAGAGCTCATGGCTGAACGGCTGGAGATCCTTCGCAAACAGGACTGAGGTCGGGCGTCAGTCCTCGATCTCGCCGCGGATGACGACGTCGTCCGTCGGAGGCTGCTGAGCATCGGGCACTGTCTCGCCGTGGATCACGCTCGACGGGTCCGCGATGATGTTCGCCTGGTTGCGCAGGTTGTCGAGGTTGATCCCGCGACTCGTCGCCGCGCGCGCCACGAGCCAGGTCAGGAGCTTCCGGCCGAGCGGTCGGGTGAACGGCAGCAGGCAGATCAGTCCGATGACGTCCGAGACGAAACCCGGCAGCATGAGGAAGAGCCCGCCGATCATCACCAGCACGGCGTCGGCAAGCTCACCGGTCGGCATCCGGCCCTCAGCGAACGCTCGCCGCAACGCCGCCCAGGAGCGCCGTCCTTCGCGCTGGGCCAACCACGCACCGAGCAGCGAGGTCGAAAGCATGAGCCCGATCGTGGGCCAGGCGCCGATCAGACGCCCGGTGGCGATGAGGACTGCGACTTCAGCGATGGGTAGGGCGATGATCAGGCCGACGACCAGCCATACCACCCAACCCCGTCGAGAGGAACCCATGGCGGCTCCTACGACCCGGCCTTGCTGCCCCGGCTGACGAGATTCTTCAGCTGGGACAGGCGATGACGGATTCCCCACGCGGTCGTACGGAACAGCGCCTCGATGACGATCCTCGAGCTCATCTTCGACTGGCCGCGCTCGCGTTCCACGAACTCGATCGGGACCTCGACGACGGTGAAGCCCTGCTGGAGCGCCTGCCACGTGAGGTCGACCTGGAAGTTGTAGCCGACGCTGGAGATCTTCGGGATGATCGCGCGAAGGGTCGCTGCGCGGAACGCGTTCAGCCCCCCCGTGATGTCCTTCACGTCGATCCCGAGCATGAGGCGCGTCCACAGGCTGCCGCCGCGCGAGATGAACTCCCGCGACTTCGGCCAGTTCACGACGCTGCCGCCGGGTACGTACCGCGAGCCCTTGACCATGTCCGCGGTCTTGAGCTTCTCGAGCACCGCGGGCAGCTGCTCCGGCTGGTGCGAGCCGTCCGCGTCGTGCTCGACGAGGACGTCGTACCCCTCGTCAAGACCCCAGGTGAAGCCAGCGAGGTACGCGGCACCGAGCCCTTCCTTGCCCTTGCGATGCATCACGTGGACGTGGTCGTCAGACTCGGCGAGACGATCGGCGATCTCGCCCGTACCGTCGGGCGAGTTGTCGTCCGCCACGAGAACATGCGCCGTGGGGACGGATCGTCTCAACCTCGCGATGATCGGCTCGATGTTCTCCGCCTCGTTGTACGTCGGAATGATCACCAGGATTTTGTCGAGGGGTACGTCGTTGACCACGGAGGGCCTTTCAGCTGGAAGGGGCCGTTCCATTCTGACCTACCGGCGAAGCCTTCGCCCGCGCGGGGCGGCTGCGCCACGCTGCTGCAGCGAGTGCGGCCACCGCTATGGCGACCAGGGCGAGCTCGATGCCGGCGCCGAACCTCATTGCCGACGTCAGCCCGTTACGGACCGGCATGATGACGCTCGTCGAGGCCGGGGTGCGCTGGTGGGTCTCGTAGACCACAGTGCCGTCCGGCCTGATGTAGCCACTCAGCGCATTCGTCGTCGCCACGAGGATCTCGCGCTGCGTCTCCATGGCGCGGATCCTGGTGATCGCCCACTGCTGGCTGATCTGGCCGGTTCCCGCGTACGTGGCGTTGTTGCTCTGCACGGTGACGAGCTGGGCGCCGCCACCAGTGGATGCGTCGCCCTGGATCATCTCGCGCACGGTCTGGTCGTACGCCAGCTCGAAGCAGATCATCACGCCGATCCGGGTCGTACCGTGCTGCGGCACGTCGACGCTCAGCACACCCGGACTGTTCCCTGGCACGCTCTGCGCACCGACCAGCTTGAGCATCGGCACCAACGGCAGCAGCTGAGCGCGCAGCGGGATCCACTCACCGAACGGCACGAGGTTCCGCTTGTGGTAGATCGCGCCGGGGCCGGTCACCGGGTCCCACCACAACGCGGTCGTCTGCCGCTCGTAAGCCCCGGGGCCCTCGGTCACGGCGCCCACGAGGATGGGTACGTTCGCCACCCGGACTGCCGTCGAGACGACCTGGTTGGTCTCGGTGTCGAGGATCGGGTCGATGTCTGTGGAGTTCTCCGGCCACAGCACGAAGTCAGGCACGGGCAGCAACCCCGCTCGCGCCTTCGCCATGAGCGTGACGGTCTCTGACATGTGGTTGTTGGTGACCGACCTGGCACGGCCGAAGGCCTCGAGCCCTACTCCGTCGACGTTGCCCTGCACCATCCCGACGGTGATCGTGTCGGTGGGCTGGGACGTGTGGGTGACGGCGCGCGCGGCCACCGCGCCACCGACGGCCAGCACGTAGGCGAGCGTGACGACCGCCACGGCTTGCAGGCGCTGACGGCCGGTCGTCGTGCGGTAGGCCGAGTACGCCCAGGCGAGCCCGGCCGCGAGCAGCGCCACCAGGAACGACACACCAGTGGTCGCCACGTACGGGAAGAGGCCCGCGAGCGGCGAGTCGGCCTGGGTGAACGCCAGCCTGGTCCAGCCGAAGCCGCCCCAGGGGACACGGGAGTAGAGGTACTCCCCGAGCACCCACTCGGCCGCAACCCACAAGGGCCAGGCCGGGAGTCTCGTGACGAGGGCCGTCACGAGACCGACTCCGGCGAACCACAGGGCCCATACGACGACGAGCAGGACCGCCACGGGTACGGCGATGACGTACGTCCAGCTCACCGTGAGGGCCAGGAAGGCCACCCCGAACAGATAGCCGGTGCCGAATCCCTGCCGCAGCGTCCGACCTCGCACGAGCACGGTGAGCAGCGCGACGCCGACGACGACGAGCGGCCACAGGTTGTACGGCTGGAACGCGAGCGCCGTGAGGATCCCAGCGGCAGCGGCGAGACCTCGCCGAGCACCGGGTGACGGGCGTCCCTTGCTGGACGTGGCAGGGCCCCCGGCGGCGCGTGTCGACACGACGGCGAGAGTATCGCAGCGCGGGGTAGCCTCTGCCCATGCCGCCACGCCGCCTCCTGCTCGACACGGCCTCGCTCTACTTCCGTGCCTACTTCGGCGTTCCCACGCTCTACGCAGCCGACGGGACCACGCCGGTGAACGCGGTCCGCGGGCTGCTCGACATCATCGCCAAGTTCGTACGGGACACGCATCCGGACGAGGTCGCGGCGTGCTGGGACAACGACTGGCGGCCGAGCTGGCGCGTGGCACTGATCGAGGAGTACAAGTCCCATCGCGTCGCCGGCGGAGCATCCGGCGCTCCCGCTGACCCGTCGCTGCCCATCGGCGCAGGTGGCCGGGGAGCCGCCTCCGGTGTCGCGGAGATCGCGGAGGCCGCGCTCAGCATCCAGGTGCCGCTGATCGCTGCCGTGCTCGACGCCGCCGGGATCGCCACAGTCGGTGCCGACGGCTATGAGGCAGACGACGTCATCGGCACCCTTGCCACCAACGCGCCAGGGCACGTCGACATCGTGACGGGCGACAGGGACCTGTTCCAGCTCGTGACCGACGATGTCGCCGTGCTCTACGTCGCACGAGGGATCTCCAAGTACGAGACCGTCGACGACGGCTGGCTCGCCACCCGCTACGGCATCTGCGGCACCCAGTACGTCGACTACGCGGTGCTGCGCGGCGACCCGTCCGACGGCCTCCCCGGCGTCGCCGGCATCGGCGAGAAGACCGCCGCCAAGCTGCTCGCCGAGCACGGCGACCTGGAAGGCATCGCCGCGGCGACGAACCTCTCCCCCAGCGTCGCCGCCAAGCTCGCCGCAGCCGCCGACTACATCGGTCGGGCCCGGCAGGTCGTGGCCGTCCGTACCGACCTGCTCCTTCCCGGCGACTTGAGCCTGCCGCGAGAGGTGGCAGACCCGGCCGGCTTCGACCGGCTGTGCACCGAGCTCTCCCTCGGGTCGTCGGCCACACGCCTCGCCGAGGCGCTCCGCGACCGATAGCGCGGAGGGCGTACGTGGGAATACGCTCCGAAAGGCAGTGGTTACTTGCTGCGACTCACCAGAACCTCAACCCGTGCTCGGAAGGCTCCCATGTCTCTCACCCGCCGAGGCTTCGCCGCACTCGCCGGCCTGGCCGCCCTGTCCGCCTGCTCCACGTCCAACCCCTTGTCGTCCACCTCCTCGGCAGCGACCGGAGCCAGCAGTAGTGGTCCGTTGGTCGTGGGCTCCCAGCAGTACTACTCGAACGAGATCATCGCCGAGCTGTACGCACAGGTTCTCGAGAAGGCCGGGATCACCGTGACCCGCCAGTACCAGATCGGTCAGCGGGAGGTGTACCTCCCCGAGATCATCGGCGGGAAGATCGACGTCTTCCCCGAGTACAACGGCAACCTCCTCCAGTACCTCGACAAGACGGCGACCGCAACCGACAGCGCGTCGATCCAAGCCGCCCTGACGAAGGTACTTCCCTCGGGGCTCCGGGTGCTCACCCCGGCGGCCGCGAACGACCAGGACACGTACACCACCACCAAGGCGTTCTCGACGCAGTACGGCGTCACCTCGCTCGCTGACCTGGGCAAGGTCACCAAGTCGCTGACCATCGCTGCCAACAGCGAGTTCGCGACGCGCCCGTACGGCCCCCCAGGCCTCAAGACCCTGTACGGCGCGACCGTCTCGGTCGTACCGGTCGAAGACGGCGGAGGCCCGCTCACGGTCAAGGCGCTCACCGACGGCAAGGCTGACTTCGCCGACATCTACTCGGCGAGCCCGTCCATCGTGGCGAACAACCTAGTCGTCCTCGAGGACCCGAAGAACCTGATCCTGCCTCAGAACGTGGTCCCGCTGGTCTCCAGCAAGGTCAGCTCGACCGCGTCAGCGGCGATCGACAAGGTCAACGCGGCTCTGTCGGCTGATGACCTGCGCACGCTGAACTCGCAGAGCGTCACCCAGCAGAAGAAGTCCGCCGACATCGCCAAGGCCTGGCTGTCTGCCAAGGGCCTGATCTGAGCTCAGGCGCCGCCGAGCACGTACACCGCTGAGGCCGCCGCCCACGTGGCGGTGGCCTCAGGCAGCTTGAGGCGCTGGCCGTCGACCGTGAGCGGGATGCGTTCCAGAGCCACGAGCCCGACGTTCCGGAACAGGTCCTCGAGGTCGACGAGTGTGGCGTGGTGCAGGTTGGGGGTGTCGTACCAGTCGTACGGGATGTCCTTCGACATCGGCATCCGCCCGCGCGCCAGCCTGACGCGGTTCTTCCAGTAGCCGAAGTTCGGCATCGAGAGGATGACGCGCGGCGCGATCCGGATCATCTCCTGCAGCACGAGGTGCGGCCGGTGCAGGGTCTGCAACGTGCGCGAGAGGACGACCACGTCGTACGAGTGGTCGGCGAACTCCGACAGCTGGTAGTCCATGTCGAGCTCGATGATGGGGACGCCGGATCGGATGGCAACCAGAACGGCGTCCGGGTCGATCTCCACCCCGGTCCCGGAGCAGGTCTTCGCCCCGGCCAGGTGACTGAGCAACGTCCCCGTTCCGCAGCCGAGGTCCAGCACACGAGAGCCGGGCTCGACAAGGTCGGCCACGAAGGCGAGGTCGGCGCGCAACGTCATCGGATCTCCTCCAGCGCGTGATCGATGTAGGCGCGGATCGTCTCGTGGTACGGCTCGATCTCCAGCAGGAAGGAGTCGTGGCCGCCCGCGGTCTCGATGTCCCGGTACGTCACGGGGACACCAGCCTGCTCGAGGTGGCGCACGATACGCCGGGAGTGGGACGAGGAGAACCTCCAGTCGGAGGTGAAGCTGGCGACCAGGAAGCGCACATCGCTGGCTGCGGCGGCGTCCGTCGCCCCCTCGCGAGCGAAGGGGTCGTAGTAGTCCATGACCCGCGTGAGGTACAGGTAGCTGAGCGCGTCGAACCGCTCCAGGAACGCCTCCCCCTGGTGGCGCAGGTAGCTCTCCACGGCGAAGTCCGCGCCGAACCCCGGAGCGAGCTCGGCCAGCTGCGGCATACGGCCGAACTTGTCGGCCATCGCCTCTTCGGACAGGTACGTGATGTGCGCCATCATCCGGGCGATCGAGAGCCCCCGATCGGGGAGTGTGCCGGCGGCGACGTACTGCCCGCGGGAGAACCCCGGGTCCCTCGTGATCGCTTCACGTGCCACGGCATTGAACGCGATGTTCATCGCCGACAACCGGGAGGAGGCCGCGATCACCACCGCGTGACGCAGATCCTCCGGATGAGTCAGTGCCCACTCGAGCACCTGCATCCCGCCCAGCGACCCTCCGAATGCCGCGAGCAGCCTCTCGATGCCGAGATGAGCCAGCAGGGCTCGGTGCACCGTCACGAAGTCGCCCATGTCGAGCAGCGGGAA
>JADGPB010000163.1 GCA_017882655.1 Propionibacteriales bacterium | reverse complement strand
CGAGGAGATGGCGAAGACCTGGCCCGCCCTCCCGGGTGTCGCGACGCTGGCTGCCAAGGACTGGGGCACCATCGAGCAGCAGGCCTTCCTCGGTCAGATCTCGAGCAACCAGGCCTTGGAGCAGATCGCAAAGGCATTGCAGGCTAAGTGATGGCGCAATCGACCGCCGTCCGTCGACGAACTCGAGCGCATACCACCCAAGCACGTGAGGCGTACATCCTTCTCGCGCCCGCGCTCATCCTCGTTGGTATCTTCGCGGCGTTCCCGCTGGTGAGGAGCGTGTGGTTCGCCTTCAACGAGGCGAACCCCTTCCAGGGCATCGTCCGGTTCGTCGGATTCGACAACTTCGTTGCGATCTTCAAGAACCTCAACTTCGGACGGTATGCGGGCAACACCGCATTCTGGACCCTGGGCGCCGTCGGCTTGCAGCTGCTCCTGGGGTTGACCGCGGCGCTGATGATGAATCAGCGGTTCGCCTTGCGCGGGGCGTTCCGAGGGCTCGCGATGATCCCTTGGGCGACCCCGAGCGTGCTGGTTGCGCTGATGTGGATCTGGATCCTCGATCCCAACCACGGAATCCTGAACAAGATCCTCTTGGGTCTAGGGCTGATCAAGGAGCCGCTCGAACTCCTGAGCCGGCCGGAGTCAGCGCTGCCGACGCTTGTCGCCGTCGACGTCTGGCAGGGCATCCCTCTCTTCGCCGTCATGATCCTGGCCGCCCTGCAGGGAGTGTCGCCCGAGCAGCGAGAGGCCGCCGCCATGGACGGCGCGGGACGCTGGGCGACGTTCTGGGCGGTGGTGTGGCCAGTCATCGTGCCGACCGTCCTGATCACGACCCTGCTGCGACTCATCTGGACCTCCAACTACGTCGACCTGGTCCTCATCATGACCACGGGTGGTCCTGGCATCTCGTCCACCACGTGGGCGCTGGAGTCGTACCTGACCGCGTACAAGTCGGCCGACTTCGGGCAGGGCGCGGCATATGCCGTGACGCAGGCAGCAGTCCTGTGCATCTTCATTGCCATCTATCTCCGTCTGACCAGGGACGACGGGAGCCCGCGATGAGGAAGAAGCAGACAACGCCAGTTCAGGTTCTCGGGCGCGTCGCCCTGTACGTCGCGCTCTTCGGATGGCTGGGAACGATCCTCGCCCCGTACCTGATCATGCTCCTGACCTCGGTGACCCCCCAGGCTGAGCTGCAGACCGCGGGAGCATCGCTGCTCCCGAAGGCGATCACGCTGGACGCGTACCGGGATCTTGTGACTGGTACCGACTTCCTGATCTACCTGCGCAACAGCCTCACCGTGGTGGCCATCGCGGTGCCGCTCACACTGACGGTGGCCACGGGTGCGGCGATCGCGCTGTCGCGCTTCGACTTCCCCGGCAAGAAGTACGCGATGACCGGGATGCTCCTGGCGCAGCTGTTCCCGGCCGTGCTGCTGGTCGTGTCCCTGCAGGGGCAGCTCCGGACGTTCGGTCTGCTCGACAGCAAGATCGGCCTCGCGCTCGTCCACTCAGCCTTCGCCACGCCCTTCGCGACGTGGCTGTTGAAGGGCTTCCTCGACTCCCTGCCGCGCGAGCTGGAAGAGTCAGGACGGATCGACGGGGCCTCGACCTGGCAGGTCATCGGCCACCTGATCCTGCCTCTTCTGACACCTGGCCTGGTGGCTGCGGGGACGTACATCTTCATCCTGTCGTGGAACGAGTTCCTCTACGCGCTGACCTTCACGGCTTCCACGGACAGCCGTACGCTCCCGATCGGCCTCCACCTGTTCATCGGGGAGTTCCAGATCCGCTGGGACCTCCTCACGGCCGGCGGAGTGCTCTCCGTTCTGCCCGTGATCATCGGCTTCTTCCTGGTCCAAGACCGGCTCGTCGCGGGGCTCGCCGCGGGCGCCGTCAAGGGCTGACACGTCTCACAGAAAGCACACCCATGAGAATTGACAGCATCGACCTAATGCTCTCCAAGGTTCCGCTCGCCAAGGGCGAGTGGGGCGACCAGATCCACCGCGTGACCGACATCGAGTTCCTGACCGCGAGGGTGACGACCGACACGGGGCTGGTCGGGACGGGGTTCAGCCACACCTCGGGCGTGGGCGGCCGGACCATGATGGCGATGCTCGACGAGCTGATGCCAGAGCTGGACGGTCGTGAGGTCAACCCGCGGAAACTGTGGCACGACTCCTGGCGCTACATCCGTGACAACGGGCCCGGTGGGGTGACAACTCTGGCCCTGGCCGCCATCGACATCGCCATGTGGGACCTGGTTGGCAAGGAGCGCGGGCAGGCGCTCGTCGACGTGTTGGGACGTGTGCACGACAGGGTCAAGCTGTACGGCAGCGGGATCAACCTGAACCTCTCAGCCGAGGAGGTCGTCGACCAGGTGCAGGGCTGGAAGGCCGACGGCTACTTCGCCGCCAAGGTCAAGGTCGGCAAGCCAGACCTGGAGGAGGACGTGGAACGCCTCACGAAGATCCGTGAGGCCGTCGGGATGTTCCCGCTGATGGTCGACGCCAACCAGGGCTGGACGTACGGCGCCGCGCTGCAGGCCTTCAAACGATTCGAGCACTTGAACCTCTACTGGATCGAGGAGCCGCTGCCCAGCGACGACGTCCTCGGACATGCCCAGCTGCGGGCCCGGACGGGAATCCCGATCGGCCTTGGCGAGAACGTCTACACGCTCAACCAGTTCAACAACTACCTCGCCATGGACGCGGTCGACTTCGTCCAGGCCGATCTCGGCCGAGTCGGCGGGATCACGCCGTGGCTCGACATCGCGGCCACAGCCCGCTCCTTCGGCCGCCCGATGGCTCCCCACTTCGTCGTCGAGCTCAGTGCTCACATCCTCTGCGCCACCCCGAATGCCCTCTGTGGAGAGATGACCGACGGCGGCACCATGTCGGAGCTCAAGGTGATCGAGCCTCAGCCGCCTGTCGATGGCTACCTCGCCCCGCGCAACGTCCCCGGCCACGGGCTTGAGTTCAACTGGGACTACCTGAAGGCGCATGCCCTGTGAACGCCATCGGAACCGATGATCCGCTATTCGGTGTGGCCGGCAGGGTGGTCGTGATCACCGGGGCACTCGGCCAGATCGGGACAGCCTTCACGACCGAGTTTCTTTCCCGGGGGGCGCGCGTGGTCGCCATGGCGCGGGATGTCAGTGCCGCTCGGGCCGAAGCCGCGCTCGGGTCGTACGCTGCATCACCCGACCTGCTGCTGGTGACAGTCGACATCACGAACTCCGCCTCGATCGAGCTGGCCCTGGATAAGGCACAGGAGTCCTTCGGCACCCCTGACGTCCTGATCAACAACGCTGGTCTCGACACCCAGCCCAGCGCACCACCCGAGGTTTCGGGGCCCTTCGAGGACTTCCCCGAGGAGGTCTTCCGAGAGGTCTTGGACGTGAACCTCGTGGGGACCTTCCTGATGACCAGGGCCGTCGGGCGTCGCATGCGCCAGGCTGAGCGTCCGGGGTCGATCATCAACATCGGGTCCATCTACGGCATGGTCTCGCCACAACAGCCCATCTACGCCTACAAGGCTGAGCGCGGCGACGCCCCGTTCATCAAGCCCGTCGCGTACAGCGTGGCCAAGTCCGGTCTGTACAACTTCACTCGCTACTGCGCGACGTACTGGGCGAGGAACGGGATCCGCGTCAACACCCTGACCCCGTCCGGGGTCGGACGCGACTCTCAGGACGAGCAGTTCCAGGCAAACTACAACGCGCGGATGCCGATGGGTCGGATGGCGGCTGCGACCGACTTCAACGGTGCGGCGGTGTTCCTGGCTTCCGACGCCTCGTCCTACATGACGGGTGCGAACCTCGTCGTCGACGGGGGCTGGACGGCATGGTGACCGATCTACGGCGGATCTTCTCCGCGCTGGTGACTCCGATGCGGGACGATGAGTCCATCGACGTCGAGGTCCTTCGTGAGCTGGTCGAGCGGCAGATCGCCCGGGGTGTCGAGGGCTTCTACTGCTGCGGTTCGTCGGGTGAGGCTCTCCTGCTGAGTCTGGACGAGCGAAGCGACGTGGTGCGTGCGGTCGTCGATCAGGTCAACGGTCGGGTCCCGGTGATCGCGCACGTCGGCACAATCCGGACGCGCGACGCGGTCTCACTCGCCCGCGACGCCGCCGACGCCGGCGTGGCGGCGGTGTCGCTGATCCCGCCGTACTACTACAACTGGACGTCCGACGAGGTGACGAGGTACTACCAGACCGTGCTCGACGCCGTCCCGCTGCCGGTGCTCCTGTACAACATCCCGCAATTCACCGGGATCACGTTCGACAAGCACACGGCCCGAGATCTGTTCGGACATGAGCGGCTGCTGGGCATGAAGCACACGTCGCACGACATGTACGCCCTCGAGCGCATGGCAAGCGCCTACCCGGACAAGATCTTCTTCAACGGCTTCGACGAGATCTACCTGTCCGCGCTGGCCGCCGGCGCGACGGCCACGGTGGGGACCACGGTGAACCTTCAGGTCGAGCTCTTCATCCGGGTCCGCGACGCATTCGCGCGAGGAGACATGGCCGAGGCTCGACGAGTGCAGTCACAGATCAACGATGTCGTGGAGACACTCGTCGCCCACGGCGTATTCCAGTCGGCCAAGTACCTGTCCGGGTATGACGGGGTCCCGACCGGGCCGTGCCGCGCGCCCTTCCGGCCCTTGTCAGCCGATGACAAGGTCGCCCTCGACGCGCTCTGGGAGAGGCTGTCGGACGTCATCGAGCAAGGTGACCGTCTGCTGGACTAGGACTCGTGAGCCAAACGCGGTCTGAGCAGCTAAGCGAGCGCGCGATCAGAACAGCTTGCCGGTTGGGGCTCCGAGGAACTCAACTCGAGTGCTGGTGGTGAGTGCGTCGACCTGAGACAAGAGGCGGTGGGTGGAGGGGTTCGCTTCGTGGTGCGTGTGCGCTTCGCGACTGGCGTAGACCTCGTAGAAGACGCGGGACAGCGGGGCATCCTCGACCATGTGAACCGCGTAGACCAAGGTCTCAGGCTCCAGCTCCTTGATGCCGTCAAGCATCTCCGTCACCAGCGAGTCGAAGGCGCGTGCGGCGTCCTCATCCTTCAGATCGAACCGAACCGCAATCGCGAACATGCCGCGACATTAGCGTTCCGACGACGCCTTGGGGGCGCGCCGATACACCTTGAGAACCCCCGATCCGGCCCAAGCAGGCCGGCGAATGTGTGTTCGAGCGCCCGGCCGCCCCACCGTCTTGCGCGAACCTGTGCTTCAGTCTCGTTCATCTATCACCCACGCTTCTGAATGCTAGAATTCTCTGCTGTTTGCCTAATGGAAACCGCAAGCCTAAACTCGGGGTTGCCTGCGATTGCGACGCAGGAAGGAAGAGACTCCCGATGCCAGCGGCTTGGGGTGCCCACAAGCCATTGGCTGGGCTGTCCGGCTGTAGCGAGTTCCGTTCGATGGGGGATCTCTGGACCGGAGATCTATCGTCCACCAAGAGGAGAAGACAAAGTGAGCACTGTGCCCGTTATCGAACTGAACAGCGGGGCCAGCATTCCTCAGCTGGGATTCGGCGTCTTCCAGGTTGACCCTGCCGAGACCAAGCGCGTCGTGCTCGACGCCCTCGAAGTCGGCTACCGTCACATCGACACGGCCGCCGGGTACGCCAACGAGAGCGCTGTTGGCGAAGCGATCGTAGAGTCCGGAATCAGTCGCTCGGACCTCTTCATCACCACCAAACAACGGCCGGCCGATCAGGCCAACGCCCTGTCCGGGGACGCCATCAAATCCAGCCTGGACAAACTGGGTCTGTCGTTCGTCGACCTCTACCTCATCCATTGGCCGACGCCGGCCCGAGGGCTCTACCTCGAAAGCTGGCAGGCACTCGAGCGCTTCGCTGAGCAGGGCCTCACCAGGTCAATCGGAGTCTCGAACTTCCTGCCTGAGCATCTCGACCGCATCGCTACCGAGAGCGCCACCATCCCGGCCGTCAACCAGATCGAGCTTCATCCCGAACTCCAGCAGAGGGACGTCGAGGAGCGCTGCCTCCGCGCGGGGATCCGCGTCGAAGCCTGGAGCCCGATCGCC
>JADGPB010000162.1 GCA_017882655.1 Propionibacteriales bacterium | reverse complement strand
CGCGACCGCGATGTTCGTCGAACTGCCGCCGAGGAACTTGCCGAAGCTGGTGACGTGCTCGAGACCGACGCCGACCTGCAGCGGGTACAGGTCCACGCCGCAGCGCCCCATGGTGATCACGGGCGGTGTGCTGGGCGGAGAGGCGCTCACGGTTGGATCATATGTCAGGACATTTGCCACGTCCAGTCTCCTCTCGGCCGTCTCTTGCGCACCGCCCCCTCTGGCCCCATGAGGATGGTCCTCACGGGTGTGCGAGAAGGCCGTGTGTCCTAGACTGTCGCTTTCGCCAGGTCTCGGGGGAAATGTGCGCACAAGCTGTGCCACCCCATGTCATGTGTGAGTCGGACCAGGAGGTCGTCTTGACTGAGATAGACATCGTGGTCGACCGTACGTCCGACGTTCCCCTCCACCAACAGATCTCCAATGCACTCCGCACCGCGATCGCCTCCGGCCAGCTGCGTCCAGGGGCCCGCGTCGAGAACGAGATCGACCTGGCGGCGCGTCTCGGGCTGTCGCGCCCGACCGTACGTCGCGCGATGGAGGACCTCGTCCACTCGGGTCTCGTCACCCGGCGCCGTGGCAGCGGGACTGTTGTCGCGCCGAGCCAGGTGCGGCGCCAGCTCAAGCTCACGTCGCTCTTCGACGACCTTGAGGCCGAGGGACGCCGGCCCACCACGACCGTGCTGGAGTTCTCGATCGCCGTTGGTACGGCCGAGTCGACCGGCATCCTCGACCTCGCGCCCAAGTCGGGTGTGCTGACGATCCGGAGACTGCGCTTCGCGGGTGGCGAGCCCCTCGCGATCATGACCAACGAGCTGCCCGCCGACATCGCGCCCGACTACTCGGCGCTCGGTACGTGCGGGCTGTACGCGAGCCTGCGCGAGAAGGGCATCACGATCGCGGGCGCGACGCAGCGGATCGGCGCCCGCGTCGCGACGCATGCCGAGGCCGAGCTGCTCGGCGAGAAAGCCGGCGCGCCGCTGCTCACGCTCGACCGCGTGGCGTACAGCGACGCCGGGCGGATCATCGAGCACGGCCACCACGTGTACCGAGCGAGCCTGTACTCGTTCGACATGTCCATCCGCCAGTGACCGCGCGAGACCACTGACCGTACGAGACCACTGACCGTACCCGCGACACTGACCGTACCCGCGACGCTGACCGTACCCCTGGCTCCTGCACATGCGCGGCCGCTGGTGCCCTCGGCCCTGCGACGTCACACCGCCTATTGCACATCACACCGGCTGTAGCGGTTGTGACGTCGAATAGGCGGTGTGACGTGGGGGCCGAGGCGTCGCTACTTGACTCCACTTGAACATCGGTTCAAGATGTTGAACGTGGGTTCAAACGACGACCGGACCACCTCGGCGCGTATCCGCGACGCTGCGATCTCGTACGTCGGCAAGCACGGATGGGACCGGGCCACGAGCCGCCTGATCGCGGCGGAGGCTGGGGTGCCCGTCGGGCTCGTCAACTACCACTTCGGGTCGAAGGATGGTCTGCACAAGGCCTGCGACGACTGGGTGATCGAACGCGTCGGCGAAGACAAGGGGTTGCTGCTGGGCAGCGGGCCCCTCCCGCACCTCGACACCTACCTCGAGGATCATCCGGAGCTGCGCCCGATGAGCGCGTACATCGCGATGAGCCTGCGCCACGGCGGCCCAGTCGCGGACCACCTCTTCGAGAGCATGGTCACGCTGACCCACGACATGCTCGAGCTCGCCGCCGACGCGGGCGCGATGAGGCGCTTCAAGGATCCGTACGCGATGTCGGTCGTGCTGGTGGCGTACGGCTCGGGCGCATCCCTCTTCGGGCCGATCATCGCCAGGCTGCTTGGCGGCACGGACCTCCTCGACCCCGACACGTACCTGCGCTACGGCCGCACGACCGTCGACCTGTTCACCCAGCCACTGTTCACCGACGACCGCTACCTTCAGTCGCTCGACTCACAAGACGTCCCCCCGGCATCCGCCGAGGGTGAGCTTCACAAGGAGAAAGAATGACCACCAACGCCATAGAGATCTCGGGCCTGGTCAAGCGCTTCGGGTCGACGGTCGCACTGGACGACCTGACGATGACCGTGCCGACCGGGCAGGTGCACGGCTTCCTGGGCCCCAACGGCGCCGGCAAGTCGACCACCATCCGGGTGCTGCTCGGCCTGTTGCGCGCCGACGGCGGGCGGGCCACGCTGCTGGGCGGCGACCCGTGGCACGACGCGGCGACCCTGCATCGGCGCCTCGCGTACGTGCCCGGCGACGTCAACCTCTGGCCCAACCTCACCGGCGGCGAGGCGATCGACGTCATCGGCCGCGCACGAGGCGGGCTCGACAAGGCCAAGCGCGCCAGCCTCATCGAACGCTTCGACCTGGACCCGAAGAAGAAGGGCCGTGCGTACTCCAAGGGCAACCGGCAGAAGGTCGCCCTCATCGCCGCGCTCGCGTCCGACGTGGAACTGCTGCTCCTCGACGAGCCCACGTCGGGTCTCGACCCGCTGATGGAGAAGGTCTTCAGCGACGTCATCGTCTCGGAGCGCAAGGAGAACACCACGGTGCTGCTCTCCAGCCACATCCTGTCCGAGGTCGAGCGGCTGTGTGACCACGTGAGCATCATCCGTGCGGGCAAGATCGTCGAGACCGGCACGCTCGACCAGCTCCGCCACCTGCACCGTACGCGTCTGACTGCCACCATGACCGACCTCTCGATCCTGTCCAGGCTGGACGGGGTGCACGACCTCGTCTCCGAGAACGGCCGTACGACGTTCGAGGCCGATGACGACGCCATGCCCCCCGTTCTCGCGGCCCTTGCGCGCGCAGGCGCGTCCGGCGTGACAGCAACGCCTCCGAGCCTCGAAGAGCTCTTCCTGTCGCACTACGCAGCCCCCACCCCGGAGAAGGCCCTGGTATGACCGGGTTCGGTTCCGCGTGGCGCCTCGCCTTCCGGCGCAACCGCATGTTCTACCTGTGGTGGATCCTCGGCCTGTCGGTGCTCATGCCGATGACGGTCACCAAGTACCACGACCTGGTTCCCGCGGGGGAGAGCGGCCAGCTGGTGCTCGCCCAGCTTGCCGGCAACCCGACGATGCTGGCGTTGCTCGGGCCGGCTTTCGACCTCGGCAACGCCGGCGGCTTCACGTTCTGGCGCGTGGGTACGTTCACCGCTGCCGCCGTCGCCATGATGGCGGCGCTCGGGGTGATCCGCGCCACCCGTGCCGAAGAGGAAGAGGGCCGAGCCGAGCTCGTACGAGCGGGAGCGATGGCCCGATCCGTACCGCTCGCCGCCGGCGTAGCCCTCGGGCTCGCAGCCTGCCTCGTCCTGGGCCTGGCTTCCGCACTGATGATGCTCGCGGCGACCCCTGGTGTCGGCGGGGCGATGGCGACGGGTCTCGGCCTCGCACTCACCGGGACGATGTTCGTCGGTGTGGCGGCGGTGTGGGCGCAGGTCTTCCCCAGCGCCCGTACGGCTCGCGTCTGGTCACTGGGGATCGTGCTCGGCGGCCTCTACCTGGCGCGCGCCATGGTCGACGCCTCGCCGCCGAGCGCGACCGTCGACGCCTGGCGCTGGGCGATGCCCATGGACTGGGCCGCGCTGGCCAGGCCATACGCGTCCGAGCGGTGGTGGGTGTTCCTGCTCCCACTCGCGGTCACGGTGGTACTCGTCGGCCTCGCGTTCTGGCTGGAGTCGGTCAGGGACCTCGGGGCCGGTCTTCGCGCCGCCACCAGCGGTGTCGCCACCGCGAGCCCGTCGCTGTCGGGGTCGGCCGGTCTTTCGTGGCGGCTGCTCCGGGTCAGCATCATCGGCTGGACCGTCGGGATCCTCGTCACGGCGGTCGGCATGGGCTCGATGTCCCTGTCCGTGGACTCGATGTTCACCGATCAGCCCCAGATCACCGAGATGCTTCGCAAGCTGGCCGGTGGCACGCAGGCCATCAATGACGCGTTCTTCGTCGCCATGCTGAGCATCGTCGCGACGATCGTCACCATGGCGGGCGTGATGCTGCTGTCGAGGCTCCGCTCCGAGGAGACCGACGGGCGCGCAGAGGTCATGCTGGCGACGTCCACCACGCGCTGGCGGTACGCACTCAGCACGCTCGTGCCCGCGATCCTGCTTCCCGTCGTGCTGCTCGTCCTGACTGGAGCATCGATGCCGATCCTGCAGGCGCTGAACGATGGCTCAGCGTCCCTGGTCGGCTCGCTGACCAAGGCCGCTCTCGTCCTGACCCCAGGCATCCTGCTCGTCCTCGGCTTCGCGATGCTGCTCGTGGGCTGGAAGCCGCGCTGGTACGGACTGGTCTGGGCCGTCATCGGATGGTCGATGCTCGCGTCATGGGTCTTCGCGCTGTTCAACCCGCCGGACTGGTTGCTCAAGCTCCAGCCGTGGGGTTACCTTCCCCACCTGCCGAGCGACCCCATGCGCTGGGGCGCCTTCAGCATCGAGCTCGTCGCCGGCCTGGCCATGGTCGCGCTCGGACTCCTCGGCTACCGCCGCCGGGACATCGCGGGCCGGTAGTGAAGCGGCGCACCTTCAGGGGTTTGGGCCTGTACAGACGCCAGGCTCAGGCCTTCTTCTGCCTGCGGAGCAGCTCGCTGCGTTGATCCCACAGCTCCGGGTCGTTACGGGCCAGGTAGACGAGGCCGCAGTCGGCTGGTCCTGTGGCCCCCGGCCAGCACAGCGAGCAGGGATCTCCAGGCCGCACGGGGCACTTCGCGTCGTGTCGCGCGGTGGGGACGGCCATGTCTCCACGATAGGCGTCGCCTGCGAGCCACACGGCGGGCGACCGCTGGTCGGGCCGCCTCGGCTCTGGACTCGGTGTGCTCCAGCGGCCCGCGAGGACCAGAATGGGCTCGTTCCCAGCGCAGGAGGAGGAAGCCGTGGCACGGCCGGTGATCGGGATGTCGACGGGTCGGATGGCGGTGGACTACGGACCGGTGCCGCAGTACCCCCTCACGTACGTACCGGTCGACTACGTGGAAGCCGTGCTCGAGGCGGGTGGCCTGCCGATGCCGCTGGCGCTGCACGACGTCGGGCAGTACGAGGGGGAGGCCGCCGAGCAGCTCGCACACTGCGACGGGCTGCTGCTGTCGGGTGGCGTGGACATCAACCCCGCCACGTACGGCGAGCAGCCCCACCCGGAGCTCAACGCCACCACGCCGGACCGCGACGCCCACGAGCTGGCTCTGCTCGCGGAGGCCAAGCGCCGGGGCATCCCGATCCTCGCGATCTGCCGCGGCATCCAGCTCGTCAACGTCGCGTACGGCGGCACCCTCTATCAGGACATCCCGAGCCAGGTACCGGACGCCATCCAGCACTCGCAGCGCTCCGCGCGGCACCTCCCCACCCACGACGTGACGCTCACGCAGGGCAGCCGGTTGTACGACCTGGTCGGAGGCTCGATCGCGGTCACCAGCTTCCATCACCAGGCGGTCAAGGACCTGGGCGCAAGCCTCGATGTCGTCGCCACGGCCCCTGACGGGATCGTCGAGGCCGTCGAGGCGACCGACCATCCCTGGCTGGTTGCCGTCCAGTGGCACCCTGAGATGAGCCACGCCGCCGACGCCCCGTCGCGAGCGATCTTCGAGGCGTTCGTCGCGCGATGCGCTAGCGAGTAATGTCACGACATATCCGCACACTCGGAGGTGTCGATGACCGCGTACGTCGTACGTGACCACGCCGGATCGGTGCGACTGTCGATCGACCCCACCGTACGGAGCGACTGGTCGCACACCGGGCTGTACGTGGTGGACCTCGGCGTCGGCGACACACGTACGGTGACCCTCGACGGCCAAGAGGCGCTCGTGATCCCGCTCGCCGCCGACGTCGACGTCACCGTGGCCGGCCAGACCCACCACCTCTCTCGAGCGAACGTGTTCGCAGGTGTCGCCGATGCGGTGTACGTGCCGGTCGGCGAGCAGATCAGGCTCACCGGTACCGGCCGGGCCGCGCTCGCGACCGCCGTCGCCAGCACTCCGTACCCACCTGCGTTCTTGCCGGCGACCGAGGTTCCCGTCGCCCCCCGTGGCGCCGGCAACATGACCCGGCTCGTACGCAACATCGCGATGCCAGGCTC
>JADGPB010000161.1 GCA_017882655.1 Propionibacteriales bacterium | reverse complement strand
GATCGCCGGATTGTCGGGGTGGAGGACCGTCGGCTCGATTGGCGCATGCAGCAGGTGCTCGGGGTGATCCAGCAGGTACGCGTCGAGCGGGTCGTTGCGGGCCACGAACACCACGGTCGCATCCGCACCACGTCGACCTGCCCGGCCCGCCTGTTGCCACAGCGACGCCACGCTTCCGGGGTAGCCCCCGATGACCACCGCATCGACGCCTGCGATGTCGACTCCAAGCTCCAGGGCATTCGTGGTGGCGACCCCCCGCAGGGCCCCGGTCTGGAGCGAAGCTTCGATCGCTCGCCGTTCGCGCGGGAGGTAGCCGCCGCGGTACGAGGTGATGGTCTCGCCGCCGGTGCCGGCGAGATTCGTCGCGCGGGCCTGCCGTGCCACGTGCTCCGCGGCCCGGCGGGAAGCAACGAACGCGAGCGTCTGCTGTCCTTCGGCCACGAAACGGCCCAGGAGCATCGCGACGTCGGCGTCCGTCGACTCGGACGGCTGCCAGAAGACGATGTCGCGAGCCCCACGGGGCGACCCGTCGGTGGCGACCGTCACGATGCTCTCGCTCGGCTCCCCGATGAGGCGCCCCATCATGTCGGCCGCATCGACGGATGTTGCCGAGGAACAGATGAACGTCGGTGCCGCACCGTACCGAGCGCACAACCGGCGCAGCCGCCGAAGCACGAGTGCGACGTGCGCCCCGAAGACCCCGCGGTAGCGGTGCGCCTCGTCGACGACGACGTACCGCAGGCCGCCCAGCAAGGAGGACCAGGCGGTGTGGTTCGGCAAGACGGACGCATGGAGCATGTCCGGATTCGAGAGCACCATCGTCGCGTAGTCGCGGGCGAAGCGGCGCTCATCGCGTTCGGAGTCACCGTCAAGTGTCGTGATCCGCCAGCCGTGCGGGCCGAGCGGCCAGGCGTTGCGCAGCTGGTCGTGGGCGAGGGCCTTCGTCGGGGCGAGATACAGCGCCGTGGTCCGGCGGAATCGTGCGGCGGCGGCAAGGTCGGCCAAATCGGGCCGCGCGGCATCGAGCCGCTCGGCGTCGAGGAGCTGTGCGGCCAGGTCGTCGCGGTCGTCACTCTCCGACCGGTCTCCTTCGCCGAGACCGGGCAGTCGTGGATGCCCGCAGTCGATGTCTGTGGGCACCACGTTCGAAGTCGGCAGCGGGGCAGGGTCTCCCGTCGCCTCGATGATGGGGAGGAGGTAGGCGAGGGACTTGCCGGACGATGTCCCCGTCGAGAGCGCCACGTGGCGACCTGACCGGAACGCCTCGGCAGCCTCCACCTGGTGGCGCCAAGGCAGAGCGATGCCCTGACCCTGCGCGCGGTGCACCAGTTCGGCGGGCACCCACGAGGGCCAAGGAACCGGATCGCCGAGGGCGCCGGGGAGCCTGTCGCAGTGCACCACGCGTGAGTCATTGGAGAGCCACGGCGGAAGCACAGCGTCACTGTAAGTCGAGGCTCGGACAGTTCCTAACGTCCGACACTGCGCGAAGGCTCCATGACACAGTGGTGCGGTGCCAGCAGACGACTTCAGCCTGTCCGACGACGACCTCGTACGGGTGCGGGACGCGCTAGAGGACTACACGGTCGATGCCGTGGTCGAGGCCATCGGAGACGCAGGTCAGGCGTCGCTCGGCCGGAACCACACGGTCGCGGCCGAGCGTGAGCTCGGCGGGCGCGATGACCCGCTCGCCACGCTCACCAGGCTGTTCGTCCTGCAGCAGGCGGTTCCCGAGCGCCTCGTACGCAGGGCTCTTCCATTCCAAGCCCTCGTCGAGTCCCGCATCCTCGAACGAGACGGGGACACATGGCGTGCCGCCGTCGACATCCGCCCGTACGGGTCGCCAGACGATGGCGCCGACGGGTGGTTGGTCAGCGATCATGCCGCAACGCTCGACACCGCCAGGGGCGCGCCCCGTCCCGACCACGTCCTGGGCGTCTCGCCGGCGTCGACCACGCTGGCCCAGCTCACGATCCGGCGGCCGGTCGCACGTGCGCTCGACCTCGGCACTGGCTGCGGCGTTCAGTCGCTGCACCTGGCGAAGCATGCCCAGTCGATCGTCGCGACCGACCTCAACCCCCGCGCACTTCGGCTCGCCGATCTCGGCCTCCGGCTCAGCGGCGTGAGCACCGACCTGAGACTGGGGTCGTTGTACGAACCGGTCGGCGACGTTCCGTACGACCTCGTCGTCACGAATCCGCCGTTCGTCATGTCGCCACCGGCAGCGGCGAAGTTCACCTATCGAGAGAGCGACTTCACGGCGGACGGTCTCATGCAGGCCATCGTGGAGGGTGCGGTCGACCACCTCTCACCGGGAGGCATGCTGCAGGTGCTCGGCAACTGGGCTCACATCGCCGGCGAGCCGTGGGACGAACGCCTCGGGAGCTGGGTCGCGGGCACAGGCTGCGACACGCTCGTCATCCAGCGCGAGGTCCTCGACCCGTACGAGTACATCGAGATCTGGCTCGCCGACGCCGGGCTGGCCGGGACGCCCGGCTATAGGCCGGCGTACGAGACGTGGATGGACTACTTCGACTACCTGGGCGTCACGGGCGTGGGCATGGGCTGGCTCACCCTCGTCAACGCTGGCCGGACTGTGCCGGACGTACGTATCGAAGGCTGGCCGCACGCCGTCGAGCAGCCCGTTGGCCCGGCGCTCGCAGCGCACTTCGGCGCTGTCGATGCGTCCCGCTGGGCCGACGACCAGCTCCTCGACCACGTCTGGCAGCTGACCGACGATGTGATCCAGGAGACGCTCGGTGCGCCGGGAGCAGAGGACCCAACCCACTTCGTGCTGCGCCAGCAGCGCGGACTTCGCCGCGCGATCGAGGTCGACACCGCCCTCGGCGGCGTACTAGGAGCCTGCGACGGCGACCTCACCCTCCGCGAGATCCTTGGTGCCGTCGCCCAGCTGCTCGGGGTGTCGACCGTCGACCTGGTCGCCGACGTACTCCCACGCTTCCGCGCCCTGGTCGCGGACGCCTGGTTCGCGGCAAGTTGAGGAGAGAACCTGTCCCGTCGAGGAGAGGACCTGTACGCGCCCCGAGCGGATACCTTCTCTCCTCAAGCGCATAGGTGCTCTCGCCGAGGGGTACAGGTGCTCTCGCCGAGCCTCAGATGTCCGGTTCTTGGGGCGGTGAAACCGGGGTTTAGAGGTTCTGGTCTACAGTGACGACGTTTCCGTACCCGAAGGAGTGCCAGTGGCTGGCCGCCGACTCGTGATCGTTGAGTCGCCTACAAAGGCGACCAAGATCGCCTCGTATCTCGGCGCGGGCTACGTCGTCGAGTCGAGCCGCGGCCACGTCCGCGACCTGCCGACGAGCGCCGGCGAGGTGCCGGACAAGTACAAGAAGGAGCCCTGGGCTCGTACCGGCATCGACGTCGACCACGGCTTCACCCCTTTGTATGTCGTCACCGCCGACAAGAAGGCAACGATCAAGTTGCTCAAGGCGAGGCTGGCCGACGCCGACGAACTCCTGCTCGCAACCGACGGTGACCGCGAGGGCGAGGCCATCGCGTGGCACCTGCTGCAGGAGCTCAAGCCGAAGGTCCCGGTCCAGCGGATGGTCTTCCACGAGATCACCCCGCAGGCGATCGCCGACGCCGTCGCCAACACCCGCGACCTCGACACCGACCTCGTCGACGCGCAGGAGACCCGCAGAATCCTGGACCGCTTGTACGGCTACGAGGTCAGCCCGGTGCTGTGGCGCAAGGTGATGCCGCGACTCTCGGCCGGCCGCGTGCAGTCCGTCGCGACCCGCCTCGTCGTCGACCGCGAGCGCGAGCGGATCAGCTTCGTCGCCTCCTCGTACTGGGACGTCGACGCCACTCTCGACGCGGGTCCGACCGCCACCCCGAGCACGTTCAACGCCCGACTCACGTCGGTGGGCGGTACGAGGGTCGCGCAGGGCCGCGACTTCACCGCCGCCGGCGCCATGCGCGGCACGCTGGTCCACCTCGACCAGACCGCTGCCGAGACCGTCGCCACCGCGATCCGCGGCGCGAAAGTGGCTGTGACAAGCGTCGACGCCAAGCCGTACACGCGCCGCCCGTACGCACCGTTCCGCACCACCACGCTCCAGCAGGAGGCCGGCCGCAAGCTCGGCTTCACCGCGCAGCGGACGATGTCGGTCGCGCAGGACCTGTACGAGGGTGGCTGGATCACCTACATGCGTACGGATTCGGTGACGCTGTCCGACACGGCGATCGCCGCGGCGCGCGCTCAGGTGCTCGCGCTGTACGGCCCGAGCTACCTCCCGGCGAAGCCCCGCGTGTACGCGTCGAAGGTGAAGAACGCCCAGGAGGCCCACGAGGCGATCCGGCCTGCCGGCGAGGTCTTCCAGACCCCCGCCGAGACCGGGCTGAACGGCGACCAGCGCCGGCTGTACGAGCTGGTGTGGATGCGCACGGTCGCCTCCCAGATGAACGACGCGACCGGCGAGTCCATGTCCGTACAGATCACTGCCACTCACCCCGCCGTGACGGTGATCGAGCGCTCGGTCACCGAGTGCACGCTCACGGCGTCCGGCCGCACGATCACGTTCCCAGGCTTCCTCAAGGCGTACGTCGAGGCGCACGACGACCCCGAAGAGGCCGGCGACGACTCGCAGGCGAGGCTGCCGCAGCTGACAGCCGGTACGGGACTCGACGTCCTCGAGGTCGTACCCGCCGGCCATGAGACCCGCCCGCCGGCTCGCTACACCGAGCCGAGCCTCGTGGCCAAGCTCGAGGAGCTCGAGATCGGCCGCCCGAGCACGTACGCGACGATCCTTCGCACGATCACCAGCCGCGACTACGTGTTCAAGAAGGGCTCCGCCCTCGTACCGACCTGGCTCGCGTTCGCCGTGACCCGGCTGCTGGAGGAGCACTTCGGCCACCTCGTCGACTACGCGTTCACGGCCGACATGGAGCAGACGCTCGATGAGATCGCCAACGGCGCGGCGGAGCGCAAGGTCGTGCTCAGCGACTTCTACTTCGGCGGCAAAGGCGAAGGTGCCGACGAGGGCCTGCGCGACGCGGTCTCCGAGCTCGGAGACATCGACGCGCGCGCCCTGTCGACCTTCCCGGTTCCCGGCGACGCCGACATCATGATCCGCGTCGGCCGCTACGGCACGTACATCGAGACCACCGACGGCCGTCGCGCAAATGTGGCCGAGGACCTGCCGCCTGACGAGCTCACGGCCGAGCACGCCCACCAGTTGCTCGACGCCCCGGTCACGGTCGAGCGCGAGCTTGGCGTGACGCCAGACACGAAGCTGCCGGTCGTCGCGAAGGACGGCCGCTACGGCCCGTACGTCACCGAGGTCCTTCCCGACGACGCTCCCAAGACGCTCAAGGCGCGTACGGGGTCGCTGTTCCAGTCGATGTCGATCGACACGGTGACGCTCGAGGACGCCATGCGGCTGCTGAGCCTGCCGCGGCTCGTCGGCGAGGCCGACGGCGAGCCGATCACGGCGCAGAACGGCCGCTACGGCCCGTACCTCAAGAAGGGCACGGACTCCCGCTCGCTGACCGGCGAGGACCAGATCTTCGAGGTCACGCTCGAGGAGGCCCTCGCGATCTACGCCCAGCCGAAGCTGCGGGGCCGGGCTGCTGCTGCCGCGCCGCTCAAGGAGCTCGGCAACGACCCGGTGACCGGCACGCCGATGGTCGTGAAGAGCGGCCGCTTCGGCCCGTACGTCACCGACGGTACGACCAACGCCACGCTCCGCAAGGACGACGACGTCGAGGACCTGACGCTCGAGCGCGCCGCTGAGCTGCTCGCTGACAAGCGTGCGAAGGGTCCGGCGCCGAAGAAGACGCCGGTGCGTCGTACGGCGGCGGCGGCGAAGAAGACGACCGCCACGAAGAAGACGACCGCCACGAAGAAGACGGCGGCGAAGACGCCGAAGAAGCCGGCCGCGATGACGGCGCGTACGGTCTCGGCCCGGTCCAAGAAGAGCTGACGATGTCCGGTCTGTTCGTCGTCCTCGAGGGCGGGGACGGCGCCGGGAAGTCGACGCAGCTCACGAGGCTCGCAGCATGGCTGCGCGAAGCGGGCCACGAGGTCGTCGTCACGTACGAACCGGGCGACACGGCCCTCGGT
>JADGPB010000160.1 GCA_017882655.1 Propionibacteriales bacterium | reverse complement strand
GGCTTCTCGGAGTGGCTGTCGCCGGTCTACTACGAGGAGGACGTCGCGGCGCTGAGCCTGCTCGTCGACCACGCGCCGGATCCGGAGATCGCCGAACGTGCTGCGGGCGTGCTCGACCTGCTCCTGCTCGACTGCGCGCTGCACCGCTTCGAGGGGCACTTCGCCGCGAGCTCGGGCCGACTGTACGAGTCGCAGAAGAAGCATCCGGCGAGCTCGGAGATGCAGCCGATCGTGGATCTCGCGTTCACCGACGACGAGGTCTGCGCCGACTGGAACCGGATCGGGATGGTGTTCTGCCTGCGGCGGTGCTACGAGGTTCCGTCCGTGATCCGGGAGATCGCCCATGACCCGGCACCACGGACCGTACGGTCTGGGCACGGTCTTGACATCGCCGACGCCCTGTCCCTGTACGGCGCGCCCCACGACACCGAGTCCACCGGTGCGCTGCTGTGGGCGATGGAGGCGTTCGTGAACCCGGGCGCGGTACGGACGACGATGACCGCGTTCGATGCGTGGCGGATGGCGACCAACCCCTTCCTCTCCGCGCTGAAAGGGCTGGACTGGGTGCCGCGGGGCCTGCTCGCCACTGCGATGCGCCTCGCGAAGCCGGTCGTGGCGGGCACGGCGCTGGAGCGCGCGCATGTCACGACGACCCGCTCCGACTCGTACCTGCTGAGCAGCGCCCAGCACTACCGTCCTGGCCACTTCGGCGACCAGCAGCATCTCTGGCACGTCCTCCTGCCGGGTGGTGCGCCGATCTTCGCGACGCACCCGGGTGGCCCGGTCGTCGACGACCCGACACGGCAGAAGACGCCGTCGGCGTGGGTCGGCAACGGCGTCAACCCGGACGTGGCAGCCGCCGGGCCGGTCCTGCTTGCCGTGTACGACACGCGTGGCCGACGCGGGTGGGGCGAGGCGAAGCGGGTCAAGGGCAGCCACCTGTACGTGCCGTTCGACGATCTCGACGAGTGCGCCCGGGGGAGTCACTGGCTGGCCGTACGACAGGAGACTGGGCTCGTCGGCGTGCTCGCGACGTCCGAGCTGGTCGCCGAATCCGGCAAGGCCCTGCGCCAGGGCGGCGCCGTGACCGGTTGGGTCGTCATCTGCGCCGAGCTGGCCGAGCACGAGTCGCTGGACAGGTTCAGCTCCTGGCTGTCGCTCTGCACCGTGGTCCTCTCGGGCGCGAAGCTCGACGTGACAACGCCCGATGCCGTGTACACGCTCGCCCGAGGCAGGCTCCGGAAGGACGGCCAACGGCTGGCGTCGGACTACGGCCGCTACGACTCCGGCTGGGTCCAAGCGCCCTTCGACGCCGACAAGATCGAGATCCGCGGCACGTCCGGCTCACTGATGCTGGGCCGCGACGGAACCCGTCGGATCTGGTGATCGGGCCTAGGCTGGCGGGATGAAGCGGCTGGTGGTGTTCGCGGTGGTGGTCGCGGCGGGAATCGTGCTCGGCCAGAAGGCGCGAGAGCGTGACGAGCGCGCGAAGCGCTGGGCGGCGGCGACGGACCCGCACCCGGGATGAGCGAGCCGCTCCTTCCTGCGTACGACGACGTTCTTGCCCTCGTCGCTGACCTGTGGGCACATCCCGAGGTCGGGTACCAGGAGACGTACACGTCGGCCCGGATCCGTGACTTCCTGGCTGTGTACACCCCGGGCGTCGAGGTCACCCCGTTCGCACGGACCGGCCTGCGCGTACGGCTCGGCCCGGGCAGCGCACGCGCTGTCGCGTTGATCGCCGAGCTGGACGCGCTGATCGTGCCGGCGCATCCGGCAGCCGATCCCGTCACCGGCGCCGTCCACGCTTGTGGGCACCACACCCAGGTCGGGATCGCGTGCGCCGTGATCGCCGATCTGATGAGCAGGCCATGGGACCTTCCGTACGACCTGGTCGTGGTGTTCGTACCGGCGGAGGAGTACATCGACCTCGACACCCGTCGCGCGCTGCGGGACGCAGGCGAGATCGCCTGGTTCGGCGGCAAGCCCGAAGCCATGCGGCTGGGAGTCTTCGATGACGTGGATGCCGCCGTCCTCACCCACACGATGGGTGGCGGTTACGACACTCCTACGGTCGAGCTCGACTGCGACCTGGCCGGGTTCGCGTACAAGCACGTGACGTTCCACGGTCGCGCAGCGCACGCCGGCTTCGTCCCGTTCGCCGGCGTCAACGCCGCCTCGATGGCCGTGCTCTACCAGACCGCGATCGGGCTCGGCCGCCAGCAGCTGCGCGAGGACGTGCTGGCGCGGCTCAACCCGGTGATCTCTTCACCGCCGATGACCACCAACGTGATCCCGGACACCGCCCGGATCTCGACCGATGTCCGTACGGTCGACCTGGCGTACATGTCCGAGCTCTCCGCGAAGCTCGACGCGATGGCGCAGGGCGCTGCGCTCGCGTTGGGAGGCGTCGCGGAGATCGACACCGAGGTCGGCTATCTCCCGTTCAGGCAGCATCGCCGGTTGTCAGAGCCGTTCCGTGAAGCCTTCCGGGCAGGCGTTCCGGGGATCGTTGCCCTCCTCGACGACCGCGGTGGCTCGGCCGCCGCGGGCGACGTGGGCGACCTGTCGGTCATGCTGCCGTGCATCCAGATCGGCTACTCCGGGCTGGAGGGTACGGTGCATGGCGCCGACCTCCGCCTCGCTGATCCGGTGACCGTTCTGGACGCCGTCCCGAGGTTCGTCATCGAGGGGTTGCGCCGGCTCGGGCCCGCCCTCGACGGGGTGGCGAGCTACCGCGGGACGTACGACGAGTACGTGGCTGAGGTGTCCC
Source organism: Propionibacteriales bacterium (assembly GCA_017882655.1). GTDB lineage: Bacteria > Actinomycetota > Actinomycetes > Propionibacteriales > Propionibacteriaceae > Fen-668. The sequence continues at coordinate 3,312 of JADGPB010000160.1, read as the reverse complement.
GAATGGGTGGGACCGTCGGCCGCACACGGGGTTGAACAGCAAGAAAGCCTAGCCGAGTGTTAAATCCGTATCATTTCCGGTTCATGCACCGCGTTTCGATTCTGTGTTTGCGCCGGCGTCGACACAGAATCGGAGGAACAGCGGATCCGTGGGCTCCCCAAGATGCCCCGAGCCAGAGTGTTCCCCAAGGCAATGTGGCAGATCCGCTGGGGCCCGGCCGGCCCACTCCAATCCGGCCGGGCCAACCAAAGAACCCAGCCCTGGCGATCAGGCCGACGCGTCGTCCAACGCCGCGCGCACGGCCGGGATCACGTCGCTCAGCACCCACCCCAGCTGGGCGTCGGCTGTCAGGAGAAGCGCGCTGCTGAGGTGGGGTCGGGTGACGACCACGACCACACCCCCTGTCACGGTGAACACGTGGTAGTCGTCGAGGATTGATCCGGCGAGCCGGGCCGCGAGCCGCAGGTCCTCCGTGACGCGGTGGAGCATGGGTCCTGTGGCAGGGGTCATGCCGAAACCGGCCAGGCTTAGCGCCGACGCGGACTCCCAGATATCGATGGCGACGAGCGAGTCGCCGGCCCTCTGCCGAAGTGCCTCGACGGCGCTGTCGAGCGCGGCTGGCGCCACGTCAGTACTCCCTGCTCGTCGCGGCAAGAGCGTCGTTGAGCTGCGGGACCGCGGTCGTCAGCAGGGCTTCGACCGCCACGAGGTCGAGGTCGACCGTGATGCAGGCACCGAGGTCCCGGTTCGTATGGAGGAGGACCGCGAGGCGGCCGTCGGCGAGACCGACCAAGTGGTACGACGCGGCGTCCGGCAGGTCCGCGTGCGGAAGTGCCGCCCGCACCTCGCGGGTCGCGCCGTGCCACAGGGACGCATGCTCCGGCGAGACCTGGCCGCGGCTTGCGAGCGCGAGGCCAGTCGTGGCGTGCCAGACGACGACGTCGACCAGTCCGTCGCCGACGGTGGAGGCGGCCGAGTCCAGGGCCGCCTCGAGCGCAGCGATGTCGATGTCGGTGCGGCGCTGCACCTGCACCTGCTCGTGCGCGTGGCGCTTGCGCCGGTGGCGACGGGTCAGGCTCGCGAAGCCACGTCCGTGGCGAGCGCGTACCTCGGCCGGGCCGTCGGCGGGCAATCCGGCGTGGACAGGTGGGATGTACGGGCGGTCGGGATGCGTGCCGGCGAGCTGTACGGCGTCTTTCGACGCCTCCGTCGGCCAGTCACCGGCCGCGAACCAGGCGCGCCGCTCCTCGATCCACGAGACGGGAGCCACCTCGGCGACGGCCCTTACGGGCTCGGGATCAGGGACCGCGTGGATCAGCGGTGCGGTGGCGGGCTCCGGCGGAGTCGCGGCCTCGATCGTGGGCTCCAGCTCGGGAGCCTCCTCGACCATGGGCTCGTCAGGGGTTGGTACGGACTCGGGGCTGTTCTCATCCTTTGCGTGGCGCGGGCGCGCGAGGGCGCTGCTGTCGATGAAGGACCAGCGGGGGAACGCCCGTCGGTCCCTGAACAGCGCCATCCGTCGCGTACCTTTCCCGAAGTGTTACCCCTAGCGGCAGTTCACTGTAGGTCCAGGTTCGGCCACCGTCGCGCTCCGTGACAATCGTCTCACCGGTGTCGTGAGTGTTCGGCCGGCGCGGACGCCGGATCCGCGTGTCGCCGGAAGATGCGGGTGGAGAAGACGGGACTCGAACCCGCAACCCCCGCCTTGCAAAGGCGGTGCGCTACCAATTGCGCTACTTCCCCGAGGCTGACGCCATACGAGCAGCAGAAGCATACCTGGGGCGGCTCGAACACGCCCGTCGACCGACCGGCCGGACCCTGGTGACCCCCCGGTTGCGGGAGCCCGTGCAGGATCACCGCCTACCCTGGAAGCCATGTGGTCCAAGCGGCAGACCGTCGACTACGCGTTGCAGCGCCGGCATGCGCTGGAGCGGCTGCGCAGTCATGTCCGCACGTTGCGGCGTGAGGATGTCTGCGACGCCGACCCGATGCTGATCCGGGCGGCGTTCCATCACGGGGATCTCAGCACGGTCCGCTGCCCGGTCGGGAACTGCGGCCGGCTGGTCACGTTGAACTACACGTTCGGCGAGCAGCTGGGCCAGTACAGCGGCCGCATCAAGTCGCCGGCCGAGCTCGAAGAGATGGAGAATGAGTTCGGCGAGTTCCGCGTCTGTGTCGTCGAGGTGTGCACAGAGTGCGGCTGGAACCACATGATCACCTCCTATCTGCTCGGGGACGGCGTCACGCGACGTCCGCCCCGGCGCCAGAGAACCGTTGAGGACACTTATGGCTGAACGCACGACCGGGGCCCGTCGCGGCGCCACCGGCCCCGCACGCGCGGCGTCGAAACCCGACGCCAGAACCGCCAAGGGCGGACAGGATGCGAAGCCTCCAAGGCCAGTCTGGCAACGCCGGCTGCTGACGACGCTCAAGGTCGCCACGATCGGCGCCCTGGTCGTCGCGCTGCTCGGCATCGGTATCGTCGCGGTCGCCTACACGCGCACCAACCTCCCCGACCCCAACGCCGCCTTCCTGACGAACAAGTCGAACGTCTACTACAACGACGGCACGACGGTGCTCGGCTCCTTCGCCGATCAGAACCGCACCTCGATCGCGTACTCCGACATGCCGGCGTCGATCAAGGACGCGGTGGTCGCGGCCGAGAACCGGACCTTCTGGTCCGACAAGGGCATCTCGCCGACCGGAATCCTGCGAGCCTTGTACGGGATCATGCGGGGCAACAGCGCTCTGGGCGGTGGGTCGACGATCACGCAGGAGTACATCAAGATCCTCTACCTGACGAGTGACCAGACGGCGAGTCGCAAGTTCACCGAGGTGCTGCTGGCGGTCAAGATGGGCCGTTCGATGCCGAAGGAGGAGATCCTCCAGGGCTACCTCAACACGATCTACTTCGGCCGCGGTGCGTACGGCATCCAGGCCGCCGCGAGGGCGTACTTCAACGTCGACGCCAAGGACATGTCGCTGCAGCAGTCGGTGGTCCTGGCTGCGGTCCTCAACAACCCGAGCCTGTACGACCCGTCCGACGGCGAGAAGAACGTGGCTCGGCTGACCAACCGTTACGCGTACGTACTCGACGGCATGGTCTCGATGGGCACGATCACGCAGGCCCAGGCCGACGCGGCGGCGACGCTGCCGCCCTTCCCCGATGTGCCCAAGAGCACCCGGTATGGCGGTCCCAAGGGCTTCCTGCTGAAGATGGTCGAGGCCGAGCTCACCGCCGACGGCTTCGACTCCGCGAAGATCTCCGGCGGCGGGCTGCAGGTCACGACGACGTTCGACGAGAAGGCGCAG
>JADGPB010000159.1 GCA_017882655.1 Propionibacteriales bacterium | reverse complement strand
CAGCAATTCGCCTCCACCGAGCCAGCGACCGGCCGCGAGACGCTCGGCGAGGTGGACGTGGTTTCCGCTCCAGCCGACATGGACGCCCCAGACCTCGCCCGAGCGGAACCCGAACCCGGGCTCGCCTGCGTGCAGCACGGTGGCCGCCTCGAAGCCGGTGCGGCCGCGGCGTCCCTCGCGGACGTGGGCTCCGACGGCGAACGGCAGCCGCTGCGGCGTCCGCTCCGTTCCCCAGTGGCCCGCGAAGTCAAGCAGCTCTGCCGCCCTTGGAGGCACAGGCAGCCGCGGCGTGACAGCGATCAGCGAGTACGGTTCGTCGCGGAGGTTGGTCACGCTCGCACGCGTCCGTACCAGGCCACTCGGGAGGAGCTCCAGCTCCAGCTTGAGACCCAGTCCGGCGTCATCGTCATGGGCAGTGACCACGATCGCGCCGGGCCCACCATCATGGCTGTCGTCGAGCTCGATGCCGTCGACCGTCACCGAGTCCGTACGCCAACGGGGTGACCAGTCATGACCGTCGCGCTGTCCCTCGACACCGGGACGACCGAGGAAGCCGACCCGTGCTTCGGGCAGCACGGACACTCGTACCGGCGTGTCCGTCCCGCCGTCCGAGAGCGGCGTGTCGATCGCCAGCACGGCGGTGGCGACATCCGAGTCGGAATGAGGCAATGCTGACCCCCAATGCACGATCTCAGGCAGCGTCTCTCCGCGCACCAACACCCACAGTGCGACGCCCTCAGCATTGAGCGCAATCGTCTTGTTGCTCATCCCCCGGTCTCCTCCCTACTCCAGCCAAACTAGTGGTCACAAGGCGTGGTGTTGTGGAGACCGCGCTGGAGTCGCGTCAGGCGCCTCGACCGATGCCACGCGGGATGCGAGCGGGGTCCAAGCCGAGCAGCTCGGACGCCGTCTCGAACGCGTAGCGGTCGGTCATGCCACCTACGTACGCGATCACCGTGGTCACCCACGAGTCGTCGTCGCCGACCGGCGCGGCGTTCTCCGGCGGAACGTCTTCCGGGTGCTCCAGGTAGTGGTCCACGAGTCCCCGCAGGACCGCGATGACCGCCTGTGCCTGCGCGACCGACTCCGGCCGGGTGTAGATCCGTTCGTAGTTGAACTGCCGCAGGCCGGCGAGCGCCGCGGCTCCCTCCTCGTCCATCCCGATCCGGCCTGTACGGACGGTGCACGACATCACAGCGTGGATGAACGTACCGAGCTGCTCAGACCGTGTCCGGCCGCAGACGGCGGCGACCTCGTTCGGCAGGTCCAGAGGCCGTACGATTCCGGCCGCGACGGCGTCCTCGAAGTCGTGGGCGCAGTAGGCGATGCGATCGGACCAGGATGCGATCTCGCCCTCGACCGTGGCCGGCGCGGGTCGCGACCAGGAGTGGTTGCGGATCCCGTCGAGCGTCTCGCGGCAGAGGTTGAGCGGCGCAAGGACGACGTTCGCGCCCCAGGGCCCGTGGTCGTACCCGCCCGGGAGGTACGGGTCGAACGCGTCCTCCGAGGCGTGCCCGCCGGGACCATGTCCGCAGTCGTGGCCGAGGGCGATGGCATCGGCGAGCGTGACGTTCGCACCGACGCCGCGTGCGATGGACGTCGCCACCTGAGCGACCTCGAGCGCGTGCGACAGGCGGGTGCGCTGGTGGTCGTGCGGATAGACGACGACCTGGGTCTTGCCGGCCAGTCGCCGGAACGCGGCCGAGTGGACGATCCGGTCACGGTCCCGCTCGAAGCAGGTGCGCTCGACGCTGGGTTCCTCCGGTCTGGCCCGGTCGCCCGCTCCCGACGCACGGGTCGCTCCCGGTGCAAGGTGGACGTCCTCCCAGGCCTCCCGCTCTTCGCGCAGGATCACGCGCGGTGCATCGAGCCGGACGTACGTGTCCTGATGGGCATGGATGGCCTCGCCCGCCGCGTGACCTGCCATCGTCCCGGCCCAGGTCTTGGCCCGTTCTGACTCACTCACGAGGCCACTGTGGCAGATCAGCCCGCGCGGCGCGTGGTGTGCTTCTCGTCGAGCGGGACGTCCGGCCACAACGGAGGCGCGATGAGCACGTCGAACCGCTCCGGACCGGTGATGACCGTGCCGCCGTCGGTCGACTCCAGATCCCTTGCCTCGACGTCGCCCGTCATGGCGAGATCGAACTCGTCCAGCCAGTCTGAGAACTTCGCAGCGTCCGACCGCGGTTCGCGTACCGCCGGGGCCGCCTTGACGCTCTCGGTGATCGCTGGCGTTGCCTGCGCAGCGGGTTCCTGTGTCCGGGTTGGCGTGGCGGGCGCACTGGCGACGGCCGGGGCCCGCTTGGGCGTGACCGGTGCCGCGGGAGCGGACTGGGCGGACACCGCCGGTGCGGGCGGCTTGCGCCGCGGCTGAAGCACTGCTGGACGCGAGGACCGCTTGGGTACCCACTGCCTGACGGCCGGAACCGTCTCCACGATCTCGCTCGGGACGTTCGCGGGCACGTCCGAGGCATCTGCGCTCGACACCTTCGCCACGGCGGCGGTCATCTCGGCGGCCACCTGGTCGGCGCTCATCAGGACGGTGGAAACCACGTCCTCCTCGGAGTACGCGCCGCGCCGAGGCGTCGCGCCACCGCCGACGGGCACCGTGGGCGGCACTGCCGGCTCCTTCGCTTGGATGCCGGCGAACCACCGCAGGTCACGGGCGAACTGCAGCTCGGAGGTCTGCGCCACCACGTCGAGCTTCGCGAAGATCTCAGCCCACTGGCTCTCGAGCTCGAAGACGACGGCCCAGGGAAGGTACGTGCGGAACGTGTCGAGGGCGTCCGTGTACGAGAACTGGTAGATCTGCGCCTCCTCCAGGTAGCGACGCAGGCCCAGCGCCTGGATGCGGATGGCCGTACCCAGGGCTGTACGCGGGGTGCCACCTCGGACGATGACGGACGTGAGATAGGCGCACGCGATGATCACGGCACCGGCCCCGATCGAGGTCGACGACACGTCGATGAGCGCGATCACCAGGCCGAGCAGCCCTCCGACACCGAGCACGGCCATCGGGATGTCGGACGTCTGGTTGGGTGCGGCTGGGTACCAGCCGCGGGAGACCACCTCACGGTGAAGGTCGAGCTGCACCAGACCGAGGCGGTTGTCGCTCCCGCTGCACAGGTCGTTGAGCGACGCCGTCGCACCAGGAAGCGCAAGGTTGGTGATGAGATGCACTTCGTTCAGGTCGAGGGTCGCGTCCAGGGGTTGGTCGACACGGGTGATCGCCCAGTCGCCGTCAGCACGCTCCGTTCCGCTCACCTGCGCGAGCTGCAGCCACCCGCGCCTCGCCAGGTCGAGGATCATGGCCGCGATGTCGCGGCCGTCGGCAGAACCGTCGATCACGACGCCCGCCAGTCCCGGCGAGACGCCAGCGGGAGGCGTCGACCGCGCCTCCACCTCACCCCAGTAGTGCGCTCCCTGGGAGACGAACTTGGTGGGAGCCTCGTCGGGATCCGCCGGGATCTCACCCGGCGCCACGTTCGAGAAGATCCGGTCGCGCCGGATCAGCCACAAGACGATCCAGGTGATGATGGGTACGGAGACGGCTGCGCCGGCGATCAAGGCCGCGACGTACTCGTACGTGGTCATGACCACCCGCTCAAGCGCACCGAGGGGGAGGCGCCTACCTCAGCGCGCATCGTTCGCCGCGACTTCGAAGTCGACTGTGAGCCGCACGGAGAGCTTGGTGCTAGCGCTCATCGTCAGGCCCATGTCGAGGGGGGCGGCACCGACCCGCATCCGTGCGTCGGAGGCGAAGGACGCCATCTCGACCCGCGGGCTGGGCATGCTCCAGGTGTCGCTCGCCGACCGGATGCCGGTCACGCGGAGCCCGGCCGCATCGGCCACGGCGTCGGCCTTGCGTCGGGCCATCCGCATCGCGTCCGCCGTCGCGGGGATGCTGGCCTCGAACTCGTCATAGGTCCACTCGAGAAGGTCGATCGCCAGTCCCTGGCGGGCTGAGAGAATGCCCAAGACCTCCGGCAGCTGCTCGGGTGTCGCGGCGATCTCCAGGGTTATCCGTACCTCCTGGGAGGTGAGGAACTTCCCCGAACCGGTGGCGACCTGGATGCCGGTCACATCGATGGATTCGTCCGGAACTCCAACCGCTGCTAGCGATTCGACGAGTGCGCGAACCTCAGCGACCTTCTTGGCCGCGGCGGTGGCGGCCACGGACGACTGCGCGCGCAGCGTCACGTGCACACGGGCGCCGACGGCGTCGATGCGCACGTCGTGCTCGACAGTGATCCTTAAGTCCCCCACGCCCCCAGGGTAGACAATTCGGGGTCAAGGCAGCGATTGGATGAGAGAGACAGAATCCTGGGCGTCCCGGTCAATCGACCCCGAAATCTCCAGACGAGACCCATTGGGCTGCTGACCGGAAGGTCATATGCCCAGGAACTTCGGTGGTGTCTCAGCCGCCGGACACGTCCGACTCTGCATCGGACAGGTCGACCGAGTCGTCGAGCAGGGTCGAGTCGAGCCATCCGTACGGGACGGTGACGCGCTCTCGCGGAGAACCCTGCCGACCTCGCGGCGTGCCCACCTCGCCGACGGGGAACGGCGTATCGGCATCGAGGTGCGAGAACTTCTCATCGAGCTCCGCGAACGACGACACCAAGCCGAGCTCGTGCCGAAGCTCGCCGCCGAGTCCGAATCCCTTGAAGTACCACGCCATGTGCTTCCGAAGGTCCGTGAGTCCGTACCTTTCGCCACGGCTCTCTGCCAGCAGCTCACCGTGCCGACGCACCATGGCCATGACGTCGCCGAGCGTCGGCAGGCGCGGCGGTTCCTCGGAGCCGCCCGGCCGCAGCAGCGCGGCGAGGTCGCGGAACAGCCAGGGCCGGCCGAGGCAGCCGCGGCCGACCACGACTCCCGCGCACCCGGTCTGGGCCATCATCCGGGACGCATCCGCCGCTTCCCAGATGTCGCCGTTGCCCAGAACAGGGATGCTCACCGCCTCGACCAGCTGGGCGATCGCCTCCCAGTCCGCGGCGCCGCCGTACGCCTGGGCGACCGTCCGGCCGTGCAACGCGATGGCCGCGACCCCGGCCTGCTCGGCGACGCGTCCAGCGTCGAGATACGTGAGGTGGTCGTCGTCGATGCCCTTGCGGGTCTTCATCGTTACCGGGACGCCGTACGGCTCGGCAGCCTTCACCGCAGCGCGCAGGATCGCCTCCAGGCGGTCGCGCTTCCAAGGCAGCACTCCCCCACCGCCGCGGCGCGTCACCTTGGGCACGGGACAGCCGAAGTTGAGGTCGACGTGGTTGATGCCCAGATCGCCGCACAGGATGGCTGTCGCCTTCGCGATGATGACCGGGTCCACCCCGTACAGCTGCACGGACTTCACGGGATCGGCGGCGTCGAAGCGCAGCATCTCGAACGTCTTCGGGATCCGCTCGACGATGCCGCGGCTCGTGATCATCTCGCAGACGAACAACCCGGCCGGGCGCAGCCCAGGGGCGCCGGCCTCGGCCTGCTCCCGGCACAGCTGACGGTAGGCGGGATTCGTGATCCCCGCCATGGGTGCGAGCACGACAGGTAGCGGCACCTCGATGGTCCCGATCCGCAACCCCATACCGGCCTCCTGTCGCCGGTACAGGGTACGCGTCCCCAGCTGGGTCAGTGTCCCCGAGACTCGTTGAGGGCGGCCAAGCTGCTCTCTATCTCGGCCACAACAGCCGGCGAGATCAAGGTGAAGCCGCCGATGAGGGGTTCTTCCGGCAGCCAGGCGGTCCGCTTCGTGAACTCCCTGGCCAGGTCCGGGCTGATTCGCGTGAAGGCCGACATCACTGTCTCGTAGGCCTGGGGGTCGTCCATGATCACAGCCAGCGGCGACGATGTCGTGATCGGTCCGGGGACTGCCTTCCCCGTCGTGTCTCCCACCGTCCACTGATGAGTGCCTGCCGCCACGGTGAACGGCTCCGTACCGGGGAGTCTCACCACCGCAGTGCTGTTCGCCGGCACTGACGCTCTGACCACGATCCCCTCCCCCGTCCTGTGCCATTCGACGTCGGCGGTCCCGTACGGAGTCTCGTGGCGTGTACTTGCCCATTCCAGGCCTGGAAGGAACTGCGGGGCGATCTCCAACCTCT
>JADGPB010000158.1 GCA_017882655.1 Propionibacteriales bacterium | reverse complement strand
GTGGCGCGCCGGCTCGGCGCCGAGGAGTCGATCATCATCTACCGCCGCGGCGAGGAGCAGATGCCCGCCCACGAAGCCGAGAAGGAGGAGGCCATCCGCGAGGGCGTACAGATGAACTGGCTCCGTACGATCTCGGCGATGGATGCCGACTCGATGACCGTCGAGATCATGGAGCTCGACGAGCAGGGCAAGGCCCGTGGTACCGGCCGGTACGAGACGATGGCCGCCGACACCGTCATCCTCGCCCTCGGCCAGGAGGCCGACTCGAACTTCCTGACGAAGATCCCCGGCATGAAGTTCGAGAACGACGTCGTGAGTGTCGATCCCAACACGCTCATGACCGACGTGCCCGGCATCTTCGCCGGCGGCGACGTCGTGCCCAGCGACCGTACGGTCACCATCGGCGTGGGCCACGGCAAGCGCGCAGCCCGCATGATCGACAACTGGCTGTTCAACCGGGCAGCGGCACCGCGTACAAAGCGCCCGACCGCCACGCTCGACATGCTGAACCTGTGGTACTTCGGCGATCACGAGCGTCGCCTCGAGCCCGAGCTGGCGCTCGAGCACCGCTTGGACTTCGCCGAGGTCGTCGAGGGGCTGAACGCGGATGAGGCCCACTTCGAGGCGTCCCGCTGCCTGTCCTGCGGCAACTGCATCGAGTGCGACGGCTGCCTCGGCAGCTGCCCCGAGGACGCGATCATCAAGCTCGGCAAGGGCTACCGCTACCAGTACAACTACGAGAAGTGCACGGGCTGTGCGAGTTGCTTCGAGCAATGTCCTGTCCATGCCATCGAGATGATCCCGGAGCGCTGAGACATGACCCCCATCTCCCGTAGTCGTACCAACGAACGCGTCATCATCGACGGCAACGAGGCGGCCGCGTCCGTGGCGTTCCGCGTCAACGAGCTCTGCTCGATCTACCCGATCACGCCCAGCTCGACGATGGCGGAGCTCGCCGACGAGTGGGCCGCGCACAAGCTGGCCAACGTCTGGGGCACGATCCCGACGGTCATCGAGATGCAGTCCGAGGCCGGTGCGGCCGGGGCCATGCACGGCGCCCTCCAGGGCGGCGCGCTGTCGACGACGTTCACCGCATCGCAGGGCCTGCTCCTGATGATCCCCAACATGTACAAGATCGCCGGCGAGCTCACGAGCACCGTGTTCCACGTGGCCGCGCGGTCGCTGGCCACGCAGGGCCTGTCGATCTTCGGCGACCACCAGGACGTCATGGCCGTACGCCAGACCGGGTTCGCGCTGCTGTCCAGCGCCTCGGTCCAGGAGGCCCACGACATGGCTGCGGTGACGCAGCTGGCCACGCTGCGCTCGCGGATCCCGTTCCTGCACTTCTTCGACGGCTTCCGCACGTCGCACGAGCTCAACACCGTGCAGCGGCTCTCGGACGACGACCTCCGCGCGTACATCCCCGAGTCGCTCATCCAGGAGCACCGCAACCGCGCGTTGTCCCCGGAGCACCCGTACATCCGCGGCACAGCGATGAACCCAGACACGTACTTCCAGGCCCGCGAGACGGTCAACCCGTACTACGCGCGCACGCCGGAGATCGTCAAGGAGTGCATGGCCGAGTTCGCCGCGCTGAGCGGTCGTGCGTACGACCTCGTCTCGTATCACGGCGACCCGGAGGCCACCGAGGTGGCCGTCATCATGGGGTCCGGCTCGCAGAGCGTCGAGGCGGCCGTCGACCGGCTCGTGGCGCAGGGCCGGAAGGTCGGCCTCGTCTCGATCCGCCTGTACCGGCCGTGGCCTACCGCTGACATCCTCGCCGCGATCCCCGCGACCGCGACCCGCATCGCGGTGCTCGACCGCACCAAGGAGCCCGGCTCCGGAGGCGACCCACTGTTCCTCGACGTCGTGAGCTCGCTGGGCGAGGCGTACGCGTCCGGCGTGCGCGCCACGATGCCGACGGTCATCGGCGGCCGGTACGGCCTGTCGAGCAAGGAGTTCACGCCCACGATGGCGGCGGGCATCTTCGACGAGCTCGTCAAGCCGTCGCCGCGTCCGCGCTTCACGGTCGGCATCACCGACGACGTCTCGATGACGAGCATCGACTACGACAAGACCGCCGACTACGAGGACCCCACCGTGCACCGCGCGGTGTTCTACGGCCTCGGTTCCGACGGCACCGTCGGCGCGAACAAGAACACCATCAAGATCCTGGGTTCCACCGTGGCCGAGGGGTCCGACGTGCCCCTGTACGCGCAGGGCTACTTCGTGTACGACTCGAAGAAGTCCGGCTCGCGCACCGTGTCCCACCTCCGCTTCGGGCCGAAGGAGATCAAGGCGCCGTACCTCATCACCCAGTCCGGCTTCATCGGCTGCCACCACTGGTCGATCCTGGAGCGCGTCGACGTCCTCGAGTGCGCACGCCCCGGTACGACGCTGCTCCTCAACAGCTCGTACGGCCCGGACGAGGTCTTCGACCATCTGCCGGCCCCGATGCAGCAGCGGATCATCGACCTGGGCATCAACGTGTACACGATCGACGCCACCGAGGTCGCGCGCATGGTCGGCCTCGGCCGCCGCACGAACACGGTGCTTCAGACCTGCTTCTTCGCGATCTCCGGAGTGCTGCCCCGCACCGTGGCGATCGAGGCCGTGAAGACCTCGATCACGAAGACGTACGGCAAGAAGTCGGCCGACATCGTGACGAAGAACCACGCCGCCGTCGACGAGTCGTTGGCCCACCTCCACGAGGTGAAGGTCCCGACGGCCGCCACGAGCACGCACGGCTTCCTCGAGGCTGTGCCGGCATCCGCACCGCAGTTCGTCCGCGACGTCACCGCCAAGATGCTCATCGGCCGCGGTGACGACCTGCCGGTCTCGGCGCTGCCCGTCGACGGCTCGTACCCGTCGGGCACCACCCAGTACGAGAAGCGCAACATCTCCGACATCGTCGCCGAGTGGGACCCCGAGCAGTGCATCCAGTGCGGCAACTGCGCGTTCGTCTGTCCGCACGCGGTGCTGCGCGCGAAGTACTACTCGACGAGCGCGCTGGCCGGTGCGCCGGACACGTTCCAGTCAGCGCCGCTCAACGCGGCGGGCGTGCCGGAGGGCCGGTACACGCTGCAGGTGTACGGCGAGGACTGCACGGGCTGCGGCCTGTGCGTCGAGGCGTGCCCGGTGAAGCCGCTGCGCGCGCCGACCCACCGCGCGATCAACCTCATGCCGGCCAAGCCGCAGAAGACGATCCGCGACAACGTGGCCTTCTTCGAGACGCTGCCGATGAACGACCGGAGCCGGCTCGACTTCGGCACCGTACGTGGCACGCAGTTCCTCGAGCCGCTGTTCGAGTTCTCCGGCGCGTGCGCGGGCTGTGGCGAGACCCCGTACCTCAAGCTCCTCAGCCAGCTCTTCGGCGACCGAGCGACCGTGGCGAACGCGACAGGATGCTCGTCGATCTACGGCGGCAACCTGCCGACGACGCCGTGGGCGAAGAACGCCAAGGGTCGCGGACCGGCATGGTCGAACTCGTTGTTCGAGGACAATGCGGAGTTCGGCCTCGGGCTCCGGCTCGCCGCCGACCTGCACATGACGCTGGCGAAGAAGCGCCTCGATGACGTGCGGGCGCTGGTCGGCCTCGAGCTCGCGGACACGCTGGTCGGGGCGTCGCAGGAGTACGAGTCCGACCTGGTCCAGCAGCAGGAGCGGCTCACCGCGCTGCTGCGCAAGCTCGACGCGATCGAGCCGGGCGCGTCCGACGAGCAGCGCCGCCTCATCGCCGACCTGAGGTCGGTCGCCGACCACCTGCTGCGGCGCTCGGTGTGGATCGTGGGCGGCGACGGCTGGGCGTACGACATCGGCTCGGGCGGCGTCGACCACGTGCTCGCGTCGGGACGTGACGTGAACATCCTCGTCATGGACACCGAGGTGTACTCGAACACCGGAGGCCAGGCGTCGAAGTCGACGCCGATGGGTGCCGTCGCGAAGTTCGCCTCGGCCGGCAAGATGACGAACAAGAAGGACCTGGCCCTGCAGGCGATCTCGTACGGCAACGTCTACGTGGCCCGCGTCGCGTTCGGCGCCGACCCTCAGCAGACGCTCAAGGCGTTCCGCGAGGCGGAGGCGTACAGGGGTCCGTCGCTGATCATCGCCTACAGCCACTGCATTGCGCACGGGTACGACCTGAGGCAGGGACTCGAACAGCAGTACCGCGCCGTCAACTCGGGTCACTGGCCTCTCGTACGCTACAACCCGATGGTCAAGGTGAAGGGCGGGAACCCGTTCATGCTGGACTCGCCGAGACCGCGGCTGCAGCTGAAGGACTATGTGTACCGCGAGCTGCGGTACAAGATGCTCGCCCAGGCCGACCCGGCCGAGGCGGAGCGACTGCTTGATCTGGCTCAGCAGAATGTGAACCAGCGCTGGAGTACGTACGAGGAAATGGCCACGCGCAGCGCATCCGACTTCACGTCGGACGCACGCCAGTAAGTGACGAGACGAGTGAGGACACAATGAGCCTGGATACCAACTACCTGGGGTTGAAGCTCCGCAACCCGATCGTCGCATCCGCGGGTCCGCTGCAGCAGACACTGGATGGTGTGAGGTCGCTGGCGGATGCCGGCGTGGGCGCGATCGTCATGTACTCGCTCATGGAGGAGCAGATCCGCGCCGAGCAGGCACGTCAGATCGCCGTCGAGGAGGACCACGAGAACGGGTTCGCGGAGGCGCTGTCGTACTTCCCGAGCGTCCCGATCCGTGCGCCGGGGGCCGACGCCGCGTCGTCGGCGTACCTGCGGCTGCTCGAGCAGGCGGCCAAGTCCGTCGACGTCCCCGTGATCGGCAGCCTCAACGGCGCGACGATGGGCGGCTGGATCTCGTTCGCCAAGCAGATGCAGGACGCTGGCGCGTCCGCGCTCGAGCTCAACATCTACTACGTACCCGGCGACCTGCGGATCCCGAGCGAGGAGGTCGAGAACCTGCACCTCGAGGTGCTCGTGGGTGTCAAGGACGCCGTCTCGATCCCCGTCGCCGTCAAGCTGGCTCCGTACTTCTCGTCGTTCGGCGAGATGGCCGCGCAGCTCGACCGCCACGGCGCGGACGGCCTCGTGCTGTTCAACCGCTTCTTCCAGCCGGACGTCGACGTCGAGTCGCTCCAGCTCGAGCCGACCGTCGAGATGTCCACCCAGTTCTCCGGGCGCCTGCCACGTACGTGGATCTCGGCGCTGTACGGACGGGTGCGGGCCTCGCTGGCCGGCACGTCCGGCGTGGAGACGTCCGACGATGTCGTGAAGTACCTGCTGGCCGGCGCCGATGTCGTGATGACCACGTCGGCGCTCCTGAAGTACGGGCCGTCGCACGCGACCAAGCTCGTGTCCGGGCTCGAGCAGTGGATGCTCCGCAAGGGCTTCAACTCGATCGACGACTTCCGTGGCCTGCTGGCGGTACCGACGGACGTCGACGGCGCAGCGTACGAGCGCCAGGGCTACGTAGCCGCACTGACGAAGGCCCGCAGCTCGTACGAGCAGTTCGCGGTAGCGACCAGCTGAGCTCCCGAGTCCGTTCGTAGAACGTCACGAAGGGCGGCCGCTGGGTGCCCGGTTCATCATGTTAAGTAGGCGACTCGTATGTTCACATGGCGGATTGGCCATGAGAACATACAACTCGCCTACTTAACATGATGAACCGACGGGTTGCTGTGCGGTCGCACCGCTCGCCCAGCCCGTACAACCCCAACAGCTCAGACGACGGTTCGTACCTTCGGGTAGTGGCAGGCGACGATGTGGCCGGGCTCGAGCTCGATCTTCTGGGGCTCTTCGGTGGCGCAGCGTTCGGTGGCGATCGGGCACCTCGTACGGAAGACGCAGCCTGACGGCGGGTTCTGGGGGCTCGGCAGGTCGCCGTACAAGAGGATGCGCTCGCGGTCGCGGCGCGGCTCGGGGACCGGTACGGCGGACATGAGGGCCTGCGTGTACGGGTGCATCGGCCGTTCGTACAGCGAGTTCCGGTCGGCGACCTCCATGACCTTGCCCAGGTACATCACCATGACGCGATCGGAGATGTGACGGACGACGGACAGGTCGTGGGCGATGAAGATGTACGCGAGGTTCTGCTCGTTCTGGATGTCCTCGAGCAGGTTGATGACCTGGGCCTGGATGGACACGTCCAGCGCGGAGAC
>JADGPB010000157.1 GCA_017882655.1 Propionibacteriales bacterium | reverse complement strand
CGTTGTGGTCGAAGGGGACGGAGAGGTCAGCCCTGAGCGCGGGGTGGCGCCGTACTTGCTCTCGTGACCAGGCTGGCGGGAAAGCGTATGTGCTCCTCACTAGCGCCCCCATCGAGCAGAGCCAGCAGCAGTCGGACCGCCTCAGCGCCCATCTGCTGCAGCGGTTGAGCCAGGGTCGTCAGCGGAGGAACTGCGTTTGCCGCCTCAGGCACGTTGTCGAACCCCACGACCGACAGGTCGTCGGGAACCCGCAGCCCCAACTCAGCTGCTATCTCCATCACGCGGATCGCGGACAGATCGTTGGCCGCAAAGATCGCGGTGGGGCAGTTGGGCAGCCGAAGCAGCTCCCTCGCCGCGTCGGTGGTCTCTGATGCGCGATAGCCACCGACGCGCACGAGTGCGGGGTCGTACTCAAGTCCTGCGGCCTCCAGCGCTTCGCGGTAGCCCTGCTCGCGCTGCTGTGCCGACACCAGGTCGGTGCGGCCTCTCACGTGCGCGATCCGCCGATGCCCGAGGTCGATCAGGTGCTGGGTCGCCGCACGGGCGCCACCGACGTTGTCGGCCTCGATCGTGCTAGGCCCGGTGCTCCCGGTGTGGGGATCGATCGCCACGACCGGGATCGTCGCGTTGGTGACCGTTGCGGTGGGAGCAACGATCACCGCACCATCGATCAGGGTGCCCGCCAGGCGCGACAGAGACCGTCGCTCCCAGCCGACATGGTTGTGCTCATGGTTGCCGGAGTAGGCGAGCAGCTCATAGCCGGTGCCCTCGGCCGCCGCGGAGATGCCCTTGAGCAGCTCAGTGGAGAACGGCTCGAACTCCGGCACAAGGATGCCGAGGACGTTGGTGCTGCGCCGGCGCAGGCTGCTGGCCACGAGCGAGGACTCGTAGCCGAGCTCGGCCACCACGTCCATCACCTTGTCGTACGTCTCGGGCGCCACGCCATAGCGATCGTTGATGACCTTCGAGACTGTGGAGACCGAGACCTCGGCCGCGAGGGCGACGTCGACGATCGTCACCCGGGTGGCGATGGACCGGGGTGAGGAACGACGTGGACGGCTGGCACTCATGGTCACGCGGTAACGCTAGCCCATGCTGGAGCGCTGGAGACTCCGTATGGAAAACGTTATCGATAACGTTTGACACCTGCCGAACGGGATGCCAGGATCCCAATCAGCAGGAATCCCTGCCAACGGTCAAAGAGGACTGAGAGGCCTGTCCTATGCAGCGAAAAGTCAAGGGCTCCGCACTGGTCGCACTGGGCGCAAGTGTTGCGCTCGTGCTCACCGGATGCTCGGGAGCGCCGGCCGCGCCGGCCACGTCGAGTGGCCCCGTGACGATGACCTTCTGGCACAACTCGACCACCGGTGACGGCTTGAAGTACTGGCAGGACACCGTCGCAGCGTTCGAGAAGGCAAACCCGAACGTCACTATCAACATCCAGGCCATCCAGAACGAAGAGATGGATGGCAAGCTCCAGACGGCGCTGAACTCGGGCGACGGTCCCACGATCTTCATGGCGCGCGGTGGCGGCAAGCTCGCCGATGTCGTCGCGGCCGACAAGGTGATGGACATCACCAGCCAGATCAGCTCCGACGTGAAAACCTCCTATGGCGACGCGATCTTCAGCGCGTTCACTATCGACGGCAAGATCTACGGCATGCCCACCTCGGTGCTTCCCGGTGGCATCTACTACAGCAAGGACCTCTTCAAGCAGGCCGGGATCACATCGGCTCCGACCACCTTCGATGAGCTCAACTCGGCGATCACCAAGCTCAAGGCCGCTGGCATCACCCCCATCGCCCTCGGTGGCAAGGACGCCTGGCCCGCCGCTCACTGGTACTACTTCATGGCCCTGCGGGACTGCTCGAAGGACGTCATGAACACCGCAGCCGCGAAGAAGGACTTCTCTGATCCCTGCTGGACCAAGGCGGGAGAGGACCTGAAGGCCTTCTCGTCCACCTCTCCGTTCAACACCGGCTTCCTCACCACCTCCGCCCAGCAGGGCGCGGGCAGCTCCGCCGGCATGCTGGCGAACCACAAGGCGGCCATGGAGCTCATGGGCGCGTGGGACCCAGGCGTGATCGCCTCCCTGACCCCAGACACCAAGGCCTTGCCCGATCTGGGCTGGTTCGCATTCCCGGCGGTCTCCGGCGGTGCGGGCGATCCGAGCGCGATGATGGGTGGCTCCGATGGCTTCGCCTGCCTGAAGAACGCTCCTGCGGCATGCGTTCAGTTCCTGAACTTCATCGCGAGCAAGGCCAACCAGGAGGGCTACGCCAAGGCGTTCCAGACACTTCCTGCCAGCCACGACGCTCAGAGCGGGGTTACCGACCCAGCGCTGAAGGACGTGCTCACGGCCTACAACAAGGCGTCCTATGTGATGCTGTGGCTCGACACGATGTACGGACAGAACGTCGGCAACGCGCTCAACGGCGGAGTCGTCAACATGCTGGCGGGCAAGGGCACCCCCGCTGACATCGTCACCGCGGTGAAGACTGCGGCGGCCAAGGGTTAGTCACCAGGAGCCTTATGAGCGACTCAGCGGAAGTACTGACACCACGCTCGTCGGGTTCCCAGCCGGCAAGGGACGGCGCCCATCGGGCGCCGTCGCGCGCCGACCGGCCCGGTCGAGCCAGGGCCGATTGGCGCCAGCGACTCGAGATCGTGCTCCTGGCGGGTCCTGCGATCATCGTCTTCTTGACCTTCGTCATCTTCCCGGTCTTCATGGCGGCCTACTACGGCTTCTTCAAGTGGAAGGGCTTCGGGGTTCCGACGAACTTCGTAGGGCTGCAGAACTACTTCACGATCTTCACCGACCAGAACTTCCTTGACGCGCTCAAGCACAACGCCTTCATCGTTGTGCTCTCCCTCGTCATGCAGGGCCCCGCGGCCATCGCGTTCGCGCTCCTGCTCAACCAGAACATCCGCGGTCGTTCCGTGATCCGGGTGCTCATCTTCATCCCGTACGTGATCAGCGAGGTGATCGTCGGCACGGGCTGGGGCCTCATGCTCCAGTACCAGGGCGCGGTAAACACCCTCCTCACGAACATAGGGCTGGGAGCGTTCAAGGTCGACTGGATCGCCGACCCGAACATCGCCATCTGGACATTGATGGTGATCATCTCCTGGAAGTACATCGGCTTCGCGGTGATCCTCATGCTCGCAGGAATCCAGGGCATCCCGGATGAGCTGTACGAGGCCGCCGCCATCGACGGGGCCTCGTACTGGCAGATCCAACGCTGGATCACCCTGCCGCTGATCGGCCCCACGATCCGGGTCTGGGCGTTCTTGTCGATCATCGGTTCGATGCAGCTCTTCGACCTCGTCTACATCATCTGGGGCCAGTACGTTGCCTCGACAGCCGGCACCTCGACCATGGCTACCTACATGGTGCGCGAGGGACGGCTGGCTGGAAACTACGGCTACGGAAATGCGGTTGGCGTGGCCATCTTCGTGATCTCGCTCGTGATCGCGTTGACCTACCAGAGGTTCGTGCTCCGCAGGGACACCGAGGGTGCCCTCACCGGTGATTCGGGAAAGAAGCACAAGTAATGTCCCAGGTCGCACTCACAGCCCGTACCGCCAGCAAGCGCGGGAAGCGTCACGCGAACGCCTCAGGAGCCACTTGGGGCAGCCCGACCACTTACCTCGTGGCCACGGTTCTGATCGCCTTGTGCATCGCGCCGGTCCTCTACATCGTCATCGGGGGCTTTCGGACCAACTCCCAGATCACCGTCGACCCGTCCGGCTGGCCGAAGCCGTGGGTCATCACCAACTACGTCCAGGTGCTCACGAGCCCTGTCTTCTGGCAGCAGTTCGGCAACTCGACGATCTCCGCGGTCTCCACCACGGTCGTCACCGTCGGGTTGGCGCTGATGGTGTCGTTCGTGATCGCGCGTTACAAGTTCAGGGGTCGCAATGTCATGTACTCCCTGTTCGCGGCAGGGTTGATGTTCCCGCTGACAGTGGCGATCACGCCCCTGTACCTGCTGATCAAGAACCTGGGTCTGACCAACAACCTCGTCGGGATCATCTTGCCGCAGATCGCCTTCGCACTCCCGGCAACCGTGATCATCCTGGTCCCGTTCCTGGCGGCCATCCCCAAGGAGCTCGAAGAGGCGGCGTCCATCGACGGTGCCAGCCGAATCGGCTTCTTCTTCCGGATGGTGTTGCCGCTGTCGCTTCCCGGAGTCATCACCACCGGGATCCTCGCCTTCATCGGCGCCTGGAACGGCTACCTGTTGCCGCTGTTCATCCTGAACGACTCCGCCCACTACACCCTGCCACTGGGGGTGCAGGCGTTCTCGTCCGAGCACTCGGTGGACACCGCGGCAGTCCTCGCGTTCACGTCACTGTCCATGATTCCTGCGCTGCTGTTCTTCAGCATCTTCGAGCGACGGATCGTTGGCGGCCTGAGCGGTGCGGTCAAGGGCTGAGCCTCCGAACCCATTTCGTCTCCTAACCACACACCATCCGAAGGAGGTGGACCGCGTGTCCACATCCACCCTTGCCGTTCCCGCCCTCCCCGAGGTCTCTGAGCGCGTTCATGACCTGGTCGCCCGGATGACGCTGGAGGAGAAGCTCGCCCAGATCGTCGGCTACTGGCTCGACCAGGGGGGGACTGTCGTCGCGCCGATGCAGGGCGAGATGACCACGGGGTCGGAGGGAGCCACGCTGGCCGACATCACCCGTCACGGCATCGGCCACTACACCCGGGTGTACGGCACCCGACCGGTGGATGCCGCCGAACGCGCCGCCTGGCTGTGGTCGGAGCAGCGCCGCCTGCAGCGCGAAACCCGGCTGGGCATCCCCGCACTGGTGCACGAGGAGTGCCTGACCGGGCTTGCCGCCTGGAAGGCAGCCACCTTCCCGACGCCGCTCGCCTGGGGAGCCTCGTTCGACCCCGCACTGGTCCGCGAGGTCGGTGCCGCAGTGGGCGCATCGATGCACGCCCTCGGCATCCACCAGGGCCTTGCGCCCGTCCTGGATGTCGTCCGTGACCCCCGATGGGGGCGCGTGGACGAGTGCATCGGGGAGGACCCCTACTTGGTCGGCACCCTGGGTACCGCGTTCGTCCAGGGACTCCAGGGGGCAGGTGTCCACGCCACCCTCAAGCATTTCCTCGGTTACTCAGGATCGACAGCCGGGCGCAACCACGCCCCTCTCCATGCCGGCCCGCGGGAGATCGCGGACATCTTCCTCCCGCCCTTCGAGATGGCGATCCTCGAGGGTGGAGCCTGGTCGGTCATGAACTCCTACGTCGACCTGGATGGCATTCCCGCTGCCGCCAGCGAGGACCTGCTCACCGGGGTGCTGCGCGAACGGCTCGGGTTCACCGGGGTCGTCGTCGCCGACTACTTCGCCGTCGCATTCCTTGAGGTGATGCAAGCCGTGGCCGCCGATCGCGGCGAGGCAGCTGCCTTAGCGCTGACCGCCGGCATCGACATCGAACTCCCCGCGGGGGACGCCTACCTCGCCCCGCTGGCGGCTCAGGTGCGGGCCGGCGCCGTCGAGGAGGCCTACGTCGACCGCGCCGTGCTCAGGGCCCTGGCCCAGAAGGAGGCCCTGGGCCTCCTAGAGCCGGACGCTTTCGCCGGGGAACCGCCGGCGACGATCGACCTCGACTCGCCGGAACACCAGGCCCTGGCCCGCCTGCTCGCCGAACGGTCGGTGGTGCTGCTGACCAACGACGGGGTGCTCCCGTTGGCCCGCCCCGGGCACGAGCCGCGACGAGTTGCCGTCATCGGCCCGAACGCCGACCGGGCGGAGGCCCTGCAGGGCTGCTACTCGTTCGCCAACCACGTACTGTCCGGCTACCCCGACCACGAGATCGGGATCGCAATCCCCACCGTGCGCCAGGCGCTCCAGACCGCCCTCGCCGCGATCGGCGACCCCTCACCCCAGCTGATCGCGGTCCAGGGTTGCGAGGTGGAAGGCAAAGACACCTCCGGCTTCGCCGCAGCCGTCGAGGCGGCCGCCGCCGCCGACGTGGTCGTCGTGGTCGTGGGTGACCAGGCTGGCCTGTTCGGCCGCGGCACGATGGGGGAGGGCAACGACTCCGAGTCGCTGGAGTTGCCGGGCGTACAGCGCCAGTTGGTGGAGGCCGTCGTAGCCACCGGGACGCCGGTCGTGATGGTGCTGATCACCGGACGGCCGTACGCCATCGGCTGGGCG
>JADGPB010000156.1 GCA_017882655.1 Propionibacteriales bacterium | reverse complement strand
CTTTTCGCGGACCTTGCGCACCACGGGGGCCTCAAGGGTTGACGAGGCGGACCGGACGAATTCGCCCATGTCGTTGAGTGTGGTGAGTAAATCCTTGCTTTCGAGTCCGAGCTCCTTTGCGAGCTCCCAGACACGGACCTTGGCCATGATCTCCTTCAGGTCCGGAGCTCAGCGCGTCAGGACCGTTTAGTTGGTGGTGTTGCTCATTGCGGCGTACTCATCGAGTGGTCATGAGCGTGAGCCCACTTTCTGGTCGTCTCCTGCCCGACTGGGCAGTCAGCCCCCAAGTCTAGGGCCTAGTGGCCCGCGTCCGAAAACGCGAGCCCCAAATCAGACTCGGCTGCTCAGCGCGGCGGTGTCCACCCTGATGCCAGGGGACTTCAGCGCGCGGGCCCACGCCTTGCGGCGCGTGGCCGCCTCGATGCACGCGGGCAGCGGGTGGACCCAAGCCCCCCGGCCCGGGAGTCGTCGCCGGTCGTCGAGGGTGATTCCCCCCGTACCTGCCACGACGCGTACCAGCTCGGTGATCGGGGCGCGGGTACGGCAGCCGATGCAGGTGCGTTCGGGATGGGCCACGCCCTCACGGTAGCCGACCGGCCGACTCGTACGAACAACTCAGGTCCGGCACAGCCGTCACACAGGAAGCGGGTCTGGGATAGGCCTTGTCGGAGAAACCGATCCGGGAACGGAGGCAGCGATCGCACAGCAAAGAGACCTTCCACCGCTGGACCCGGCATCGAGCCCGATGCCGGGTCTTGGTGCGTCTAGGCCTTCTCTCCTGCTGAGACGTCGGGCCGGATGTCGATCCGCCAGCCGGTCAGCCTCGCCGCGAGACGCGCGTTCTGACCCTCGCGGCCGATCGCGAGGCTCAGCTGGTAGTCGGGGACGATCACCCGCGCCGACCTGGCGCTCAGATCCACGATCTCCACGCTCGACACGCGCGCGGGCGACAGCGCCGAGGCGACGAACTTCGCCGGGTCTTCCGACCAGTCCACGATGTCGATCTTCTCGTCGCTCAGCTCGTGCATGACCGCCCGTACGCGCTGGCCCATCGGACCGATGCAGGCCCCCTTCGCGGACACGTCGGGGTTGGTGCTGCGCACGGCGAGCTTCGTACGATGCCCGGCTTCGCGCGCGATCGACTTGATCTCGACGATCCCCTGCTCGATCTCCGGCACCTCGAGCTTGAACAGCTTCTCGACCAGCCCCGGATGCGTACGGGACACGACGACCTGGAGCCCGCGCAGCTCGCGGCGTACCGCCACCACGTACACCCGCAACCGCCGACCGTGGCTGTAGTCCTCGCCCGGGACCTGCTCCGCCTGCGGCAGGATCGCCTCCACCTTGCCGAGGTCGACGCGCACGGTGGGGCTGTGATGGTCCTGCTGGACCACGCCGAGCAGGATGTCGCCCTCGATCGCGGCGAAGTGACCGTACTTCTGGTCGTCCTCCGCCTCGCGGAGCCGCTGCATGACGATCTGCCGCGCGGTTGCCGCGGCGATCCGGCCGAAGTCGGTCGGCGTGTCGTCGTACTCGCCGACCTTCTCGCCCTCCTCGTTCAGCTCCGGCGCGAAGACATGGACCGCGCCCGACTTGCGGTCGATCGTGACCCGCCCGCCCGGGACGTGCTTGTCGGTCTTCTCGTACGCGTTGAGCAGGGCGTCCTCGAGCGCGTCGATGACGACCGCGATCGGGATGTCCTTGTCAGTCTCCAACTGCCGCAGCGCGGCCATGTCGATGTCCATGTCACTCCTCGTCTGCGATGTCGTCGTCGAGATCAAGGTCGGCCGGCCTGTTGAGCTCCACCTGCACGGCCGCACGCTTCACATCGCTGAACGGGACCACGACCTCTGCGCCGTCCACGGTGAGCGTGACGTCAGCCTCGGTCGCGGACGTGATCCTGCCGGTGAGCCGGCTCCCGTCGTCGAGGGTCACGAGTACGAGCCGGCTGGTGTTGCGCCGCCAGTGGGCGGGCATGACCAAGGGGGCGCCGACCCCGCGCGAGCTCACCTCGAGGACGTACGCCTGGTTGCCGGTCAGCTCGGACTCGTCCAGCGCGTCGGACACAGCCCTTGTCGCGTCGGCCACCTCGTCGAGCAGGGGGCCGCGGCCCTTCGGACCGTCACCGTCAACACTGATCCGCAGCACCGAGCGTGAGCCCGCCCCGACCACCACGAGATCATCGAGCTCCAGGCCACGGTCAGCGAGGACCGGTTCCAGCAGCGCGCGCAACGCAGCGACATTCATGTTCGGTCCTCCTGTTGGGTCAGGCTGTTGTGCAGGCAAGCATAGGCCACCCCGCTAACGTGAAGGCATGGATCGTCGGACCCTGCTGCTGGGCATCGCGGGTCTCGGCGCCGCCGGATGCTCGGTCACGGACCCCCGGATCAAGGGAACCCCTCAGCCCGTCTTCACGCCCCCTCCCCCGGTCCCCCTCGTCGGCGCGGAACACCTGGTGGGCCTCGAAGCCGGTGCGGCGGCGCTGCTGACCGCCATGGCCGCAGCCCCTTGGGCGGGTGGTGACGCAGCCAGGTACGAGCTGCTCGCCAGCATCCATCACACGCACCACGCGGTTCTGGCCTCAGCCGAGCCCCTCCGTCGCCAAGTGGTCTCGGTCGAGCCTGCGACCATCGCCGCGCCTGCCACGCTCGAGCTGGCTCTGGCCAGTGTCAGTCGCGCTCTCACCACCCTGCACGACGCCCACACAGCCTTGGCTGCGCAGACCACGGGCGTGCTGGCGGCGTTCTGGGCGTCGCAGGCTGCCTCTGCCGTCCAGTCGCGGACCGCCCTGACGACCGCCGTGTCCAGCGTGACCAAGACCGTGCCGCTACGTGAGGTTGCCGTCGCATCGCCGGCCTCGGCCGGGAACGCGCTGCTGGATCGCTACCACGAGGCGGTGTACGGACTGGAGTCCGCGCTGGGTCGGCTGACGACGGCGAGCTCGGCCCGTACCGCGCTGGACGGCATCGTGGTGGAGGTGAAGTCGCAGCGAGACGCCCTCACTGCCCGCACCAGGGCTGCGTCGCGGACACCTGAGCCCGGCGCGGCGGCGTACTCCATTCCGGCGACAACTACCGACGAGACGGCCCTCGCGCTGGTCGCCACGCTGCTGGCAGCCGTTACGCAGGCCGCCGCTGTCGCGGTGGCCAGTGCGACGACCGACGTCACCACCGCGGTAGGTGACCTGGTGGATGCATCGACCCTCGGGCTGCCGCTCGGCATGGGGCTCGCGGAGTACCCGGGCTGGCCCGACTCCTGACCCTGTGCATAACTTCCCCACGCCGCTCGGGGACCCGCAAGGCTTGAGCCATGACCTTCCAAGACCTGCCCCACGACCTGTCCCTTCACCCCCTCACGGACCCGCGGCTCGTCGCCGATGTCCTCGACCTCTGCGTACCCCTCCGGGATCGGCAAGCCGGCGCTCTCTGCGTCCTGATCTGCGACGAGGAGGATCGTCTGGCGCAGCCGATTGTGATCGGCGAGATCGGCCGCCCCCGGGCCGACGAACGCCTCCAGCTCCTGGGCAACATCGTTCAGATGGCACAGGGAGTGATCCCCGGAGGCGCGCTTCTGCTGGCCATCGCGCGAGCGGACGGCCTGTCACTCACCGCTGACGACGAGCTGTGGGCGACGGCAGCAGCCGTCGCGGCCGACCAGTACCGGCTCCTCGGCGTGCATGTCGTCACGATGCACGGCAGCCGCGAGATCCCGTACCCGTCGGCGGCGTGAGCCGTACGGTGCCGCCTCCGCCGGTCAGACGAAGAGCTGCAGCGTGTCCCAGGCGAGCTTGAGCGCCAGGAGGCTGATGGCGATGAGGAAGACTTTGCGGACGAAGCTGTTGCCGTGTCGGATGGCCATCCGGGCGCCGATCGCGCCTCCTGAGAGGTTCGCCACCGCCATCACCGCGCCGATGCCCCACAGCACGTGGCCGCTGAGACCCAGGACGAGGAGCGCGGCGATGTTCGTCGTGAGGTTCGCCAGCTTGGTGAGCACGGTGGCGGCGAGGAAGCCGTACCCGATGACGGCGACCAGCAGGATGACGAAGAAGGTGCCGGTCCCGGGGCCCACGAGCCCGTCCCACAGCCCGACCCCGAGCCCGATGCCGACGACTCGCAGGACGCGTGCGCGGCCCTCGTGCTTGAGGTGCGTCTCCATGCCCATCGCAGGTCGCCGCAGCGTGTACACGCCGACGACGATCACGGTGACCAGCACGAGCGGGGTGAAGAGAGCGCGAGGGAAGAACCGTACGAGCTGGGCTCCCGCCGTCGACCCGGCGTACGCGGCCGCCATCAGCGGCAGCGCCACCTTCCACTCGACGCGGACCTTGCTGAGGTACGTGCCGGCGGCGACGGCCGTACCAGCAGCGCTCGACAGCTTGTTGGTCCCAGAGATGGTCGCGACGGCCGTGTCGGCGGGCAGGCCGATGAGCAGGCTCGGCAACTGGACGAGGCCACCGCCGCCGACGACCGAGTCGACCCAGCCGGCGGCGAAGGCCGCCACCACGAGCAGCGACAGTGTCGCCAGCGGCAGGCCGAGGATCACTCTCCGCGCACGTCCGCGATGACCCGGGCGATCACGTCGTCTTTCGACACCTCGACCTTGGTGCCTGCCGTACGGTCCCGTACCTCGACGATGCCGTTCGCCAGGCCGCGGCCCACGACGACAGTGGTCGGGATGCCGAGCACCTCGGCGTCGGTGAACTTCACGCCCGGAGACGCCTTGCGGTCGTCGAGCAGGACGTCGAGACCCGATCCGGACAGCTCGCGGGCGATCCGCTCCGCCTCCACCGCAAGCGCCTCTTCCTTGCCCGTGGCGATGACGATGACGTCGAACGGGGCCAGGTTGCGGGGCCAGGCGAGACCGCGCTCGTCGCAGGTGGTCTCGGCAACCATGGCGACCGCACGCGAGATCCCGATGCCGTACGAGCCCATCGTCACGGTGGCCAGCTTGCCGTTCGCGTCGAGGACCTTGAGGCCCAGCGACTCGGCGTACTTCGTGCCGAGCTGGAAGATGTGGCCCATCTCGACGCCGCGGGCGAGCTCCAGCGGACCGGAACCGTCCGGCGCGGGATCGCCCGCACGTACCTCGGCGACGTCGATCACGCCGTCCGCGGTGAAGTCGCGGCCCGCGACGAGGTTGACCACGTGGTGGTCGGCGACGTTCGAGCCGGTGACCCACGCCGTGCCGGCGACGACCCGCGGGTCGACGAGGTACCGGATGCCACTGGCCGACTCCTTGCCCAGTACGGCCTGGCCGTCCTTGGCGGGACCGATGTAGCCCTTCACGAGCGTGGGGTGCGCGGCGAAGTCGGCATCGCCGAACGCGAGAGCCTCAGCCGGCGAGATGGCAGCCTCGAGGCGCTTGAGGTCGACGTCACGGTTGCCGGGCAGCCCGATGACGAGCGGCTCCTTGGTGCCGTCGGGCTTCTGGAGCATGAAGACGACGTTCTTCAGCGTGTCGGCCCCGGTCCACGCGCGATCGGCGCGCGGCGCGGTCTCGTTGACCGCGGTGACCAGAGTGTCGATCGTGCCCGCGCCGGGAGTATGGATGACGAGGGGCGCAGGGGTGTCCGAGGCGTCCACGGCTGCCGGCGGCACGACGGTGACGGCCTCGACGTTCGCCGCGTACCCTCCCGGCGAGCGCACGAACGTGTCCTCACCGTTCGGCGCGATCGCGAGGAACTCCTCCGACGCCGACCCGCCCATCGCCCCGGACATCGCCTTGACGATGACGTAGTCGAACCCGAGACGGTCCATGACCTTGATGTACGCGCCGCGGTGGATCTCGTACGACCGCTGCAGGCCCGCGGCGTCCATGTCGAACGTGTACGAGTCCTTCATGATGAACTCGCGGCCCCGGAGCAGGCCGGCGCGCGGACGGGCCTCGTCGCGGTACTTGGTCTGGATCTGGAACAGCGTGAGCGGCAGGTCCTTGTACGAGCCGTACAGGTCCTTGACCATGAGCGTGAACATCTCCTCGTGGGTGGGCCCGAGGAGGTAGTCGCCGCCTTTCCGGTCCTTGAGCCGGAACAGGTTCGGGCCGTACTCGGTCCAGCGGTGCGTCGTCTCGTACGGCTCCCTGGGCAGCAGCGCGGGGAACCGCACCTCCTGGGCGCCGATCGCGACCATCTCCTCGCGGACGATCTGCTCGACCTTCGCGAGCACCTTGAGGCCCAGCGGCAGCCACGAGTAGATGCCAGG
>JADGPB010000155.1 GCA_017882655.1 Propionibacteriales bacterium | reverse complement strand
CCCCACGGATGAGGGCGGACCGAACGAAGTCATGGTGCCGGATCGTGAACACCCCGCCGATGTCGAACACCACGGCGTCGATGGTGCTCGGGTCGATCGGAGTGGTCAGGGAAGGCTCGGATGAGGTCACGCGGTCACCCTACGTGCCCCGGTGAACACAGTTCGGCGACGCCTCACGTCGACGCGCTCGCGTTGTAGAACACGTCCGGAGGGCCGACTGACTACCGTCGGTTCATGACCACGCGCGCGCAGTTCACGGCCGAGAGCTCGCCCACAGGCGAGTTCGTCCGCCAGCTCAACCGCTTCAACGGCCGCATCTCGACGTCGTCGGTGTCCGCCCCGGGCGAGGGCCCGGACCCGAACGGCCTATGGCCTGTCGAACCGGGCCGCTACCGCCTGGTCGTGTCCTTGGCTTGCCCGTGGGCACACAGATCGGTGATCGTACGAAGGTTGCTGGGCCTCGAGGACGTGATCTCGTTGGCGGTCGTCGACCCGATCCGCGACGAGCGCGGCTGGAGGTTCTGGCTGGATGACGGCCACCGCGATCCCGTGCTCGGGATCGAGTTCCTCAGCGAGGAGTACCTGCGTACGGATGCCTCCTTCACCGGCCGCGTCACCGTACCGGCCATCGTCGACACCCTGACCGGGCTCGTCGTCACCAACGACTACCCGCAGATCACGCTCGACCTCTCGACCGAGTGGACCGCGTTCCACCGGCCGGGGGCGCCGTCGCTGCTACCTGGCGACCCGACCGTGCGGGCCGAGCACGACGCCCTCATCGCCGACATCTTCCGCGACGTGAACAACGGCGTGTACCGGGCGGGGTTCGCGACGAGCCAGGAGTCGTACGAGAGGGCGTACGCGGATCTGTTCGCCCAGCTCGACGTGCTCGCCGAGCGACTGGAGACCCGCCGCTTCCTCATGGGGGACGCGATCACGGAGGTCGATGTCCGCCTGTTCACCACTCTGGTGCGATTCGACGCCGTCTACCACGGTCACTTCAAGTGCAACCGGAACAAGCTCACCGAGAGTCCGGTGCTCTGGTCGTACGCGCGCGACCTGTACCAGACCCCCGGCTTCGGCGAGACCGTCGACTTCGACCACATCAAGCGCCACTACTACGCGACGCACGCGGCGATCAACCCGACGCTCATCGTCCCGGTTGGTCCGGACCCCTCCGGCTGGACCGCCCCCCATGGCCGGGAGCGACTGCTCGACTGATCCACCGATCAACCACTTTGAGCGTGTTGGCCACGCGGCTCTCCGGTTCCCGCCAAGATGTGCGCATGCTCGTGGCGTCCATCGTGCTCATCACCTTGGCACTCGGCTTCTACACCACCGGCGTGTGGGCCGAACACCGCAGCGGCACGCTGACGTGGTGGCACGTCGTCGCGTTCGGCGTCGGTCTGACGTGCGACGCGTCCGGCACCACGATCATGGCCGTCACCGCCGCCTCGGGCACGCCCACCCACGTCGATCGAAATCCCGTCCTCGAGGGCATCATGGCGACGACGGGCACACTCGCGATCGCATTGATGGCGCTCCACCTCGGCTGGGCGATCATCACGATGATCCGCAACAATGAGGCCTCGCGGCGACGGTTCCACCGGTTCAGCCTCGTCGTCTGGTCGATCTGGCTCATCCCTTACGTCACCGGAATGCTCGCGGCGATGTTGTGACCGACGTCGTAGTGTCCCCAACATGAAGACGAGACGGTACTGGGAGACAGCGCCGATCCCCGAGCTCTACGAGTGGTTCGCGACCGAGGTCCAGCCGAGCTCCCCGGCCTGGGCTCGCGTGAGCCGCCAGGTGGCCACCACGCCGTCGGTCGCGTACCGACTCGGTGCGCTCCCGCCCGCGGCGCGCCAGCCGAACCTCTTCTTCGGTGCGCTCAAGTTCCTCGGCGGTCCGCTGGACGCCGACCCTTCGCTGCCCGACTGGGTCGCCGATCACTGGCCACAGGTTGAGAGACTGGTTACCACCCGGTTCACGCAGACCAACGAGGTCGGTCGGTGTGCGGTGATCGCGCCCGTTCTCGCCTCACTCCCCCAACCGATCGCGCTCATCGAGGTGGGGATGTCGGCAGGGCTCGGGCTCTTCCCCGACCGGTACGGCTACCGGTGGACGCTCGAGGACGGCACCGTCGTGACGGGAGGGACGCCCGGCCCGGTGACGATCGAGTGCCGTGTCACCGGCACTGGTCTCCCGCTGGCCCTGCCCGACGTCGCCTGGCGCGCCGGCATCGACCGCAACCCGCTGGATCCCGAGGATCCCGACGACGCGGCCTGGCTACGGGCTCTCGTCTGGCCGGGCGAGGAGATCCGCGAGCAACGACTCGCCGCAGCGCTACGTACGGTCGCCGGTCACAGCGCGCTGCGGGTCGCCGGTGACATCACCGACGCGCTGCCTGGGGTGGTCGCGGCCGCCCCGCGAGACGCGACTGTCGTCGTCGTCCATTCAGCAACGCTCGCTTACCTGCCCCGAGGCGCCCGCACGCGGCATCTCGAGCTGCTCAGCGAGCTCGGTGTGCACTGGGTGACGAACGAGGGAACGAAGGTGGTGCCCGCAGTACGCGATGCACTTCCCGCTGGCTTCACCGACGACCCGCGGCCGTGCTTCGTGCTCGCGCTCGACGGCGTACCCCTCGCACGCGTCGGCAGCCACGGCCAGTGGCTCGACTGGCTGTAGAAGACCCTCAGC
Source organism: Propionibacteriales bacterium (assembly GCA_017882655.1). GTDB lineage: Bacteria > Actinomycetota > Actinomycetes > Propionibacteriales > Propionibacteriaceae > Fen-668. Next base: position 3,514 of record JADGPB010000155.1, on the reverse strand, counting down.
TCAGAGCCGGCGCGCCGCGAGGACCCCTGCGATGCTGCGGATCTTCGCCATGACGTCGTCGGTGAGGTCACCGTCGACGTCGATGAGCGTGTACGCGAGGTCGCCGCGCGACTTGTTGAGCAGGTCGGCGATGTTGAGCCCCGCGTCGGCGAGCAACGTCGAGATCTGGCCCACCATGTTGGGCACGTTCGAGTTCGCGATGGCGAGCCGGGACGCGCCGGGAGCGCGCCGCAAGGACGCCTCCGGGAAGTTCACTGAGTTCACGATCTCGCCGTCGTCGAGGTAGGCGGCCAGCTGGTCAGCGGCCATCACCGCGCAGTTGTCCTCCGCCTCGCCGGTCGAGGCGCCGAGGTGAGGCAACGCCACGACCTTGTCCTTGCCGATCAGCGACGAGGACGGGAAGTCGCACACGTACGACGCCAGGGTGCCGTTCTCAATCGCCGCGAGCACGGCAACCTCGTCGACGATCCCTGCGCGCGAGAAGTTGAGCAGTACGGATCCCGGCTTCATCAGCGAGAGCCGCTCCGCGTTGACGAGGCCCTTCGTGGCGTCGACCAGCGGGACGTGGACGGTGACCATGTCGGCACGGGCGAACACGTCCTCCAAGGTGGCGGCGCGCTCGACGTCGCTCGCCAGCTGCCACGCGTGACCGATGGTGATCTGCGGGTCGAAGCCGAGCACTCGCATGCCGAGGCCCTGAGCCGCGTTGGCCACCTGTACCCCGATCGCCCCGAGGCCGATGACCCCGAGCGTCTTGCCCGGCAGCTCGAAGCCGACGAACGCCTTCTTGCCCTTCTCGGTCGCCCCGTTGATCTCCGCGTCGGTTCCGCGGAGCCCTGCGGCGAACGCAGCCGCCGGCACCAGGTTGCGCGCGGCGAGCAGCAAGCCCGCGATGACGAGCTCCTTCACCGCGTTCGCGTTGGCGCCCGGGGTGTTGAACACCACGATGCCGCGCTTGCTCAGATCGGCGACCGGGATGTTGTTCGTACCGGCACCGGCACGCGCCACGGCCAGCACCGAAGCGGGAAGCGCGACGCTGTGCAGGTCCGCCGAACGGACGAGGACGCCGTCCGCGTCGTCGATGTCCGGGCCGACCTCGTACGAGGCGGGCAGCCGGTCGAGGCCGAGCGAGCTGATGGCGTTGAACGTACGGATGCGCACGCGACTCAGCCGTTCTTGACTGCGAAGTCGTCCATGAACGCGATGAGCGCGTCGACGCCCGCGCGCGGCATGGCGTTGTAGATGCTGGCGCGCATGCCACCGACCGACCGGTGACCGGCCAGGTTCGTGAGGCCCGCAGCCGCCGCATCAGCGACGAACTGCTTGTCCAGCTCCGGGTTGCCGAGGAGGAACGTCACGTTCATGATCGAGCGGCTGTCGAGCGCGACGGGGTTCGCGTAGAAGTCGTGGCCATCGATGAAGTCGTACAGCGCGGCAGCCTTGGCCTTGTTGATCGCCGAGATGCCGTCGACGCCGCCCTTGGCCTCGACCCAGGCGAGGATCTTGCCGAGCAGGTAGATGCCGAACGTCGGCGGGGTGTTGAGCATGGAGTCGTTGGCGGCCATCCCGGCGTACTCGAGGATCGTCGGCGTCTCCGTACGCGCATGACCCATGAGGTCGCGGCGGACGACGACCACACACATGCCGGCGGGGCCGAGGTTCTTCTGCGTACCGGCGTAGATGACCCCGAACTTCGAGACGTCGACCGGCTGCGAAAGGATCATCGAGCTCATGTCGGCGACCAGCGGGACGTCGCCCGTCTCCGGCACGTAGCCGAAGGCCACTCCGCCGATGGTCTCGTTCGGCGTGTAGTGGACGTACTTGGCGTCCGCGTGGAGCTCGTACGAGCCCGCGGCCGGGGTGGTCGTGTACTTGGAGGCGGCCTCGTCGGCGACGACGTGTACGTCGAGTCCGTACTTCTTCGCCTCGCTCAGCGCCTTCGCCGACCACTGGCCGGTGTTGAGGAGGTCGATGGAGTCACCGGCGGCGGTGAGGTTCATCGGCACGCCCGCGAACTGGCCGGTCGCACCGCCCTGGAGGAACAGCACGGCGTAGTCGTCCGGGACGCCCATCACCGAACGGAACCGGGCCTCGGTCTCGGCCGCGCAGGCGACGAACGCCTTGCCGCGGTGAGAAACCTCCATGACGCTCATGCCCGAACCCTGCCAATCACTGAGCTCTGCGGCGGCCTCCTCGAGAACCTCGAGTGGCATGACAGCTGGACCTGCGGAGAAGTTGTAGACGCGCACGGCGCAATCCTCTCATTACAGCCACCCTGCCTCGCATCCGGATATCCCCCCGTACAGTGGCGGACGTTGAAAGGACACGCATGAGCGATCGCATCATCGTCATCACAGGGGCCAGCGACGGCATCGGCCGAGCGGCTGCCGAGGCTCTGAACCAGCGCACGGACACCACGCTGGTCCTGGTCGGACGCAATCCGGCCAAGATCGCCGAGATCGGTGAGCGGTTGGGCTGTGACTACTACGCGTGCGACTACGCCCGACTCGGGGACGTACGGGCGCTGGCGGTCACCCTGGCCGAGAAGTACCCGGTCATCGACGTCCTCGCGAACAACGCAGGTGGAGTCCTCTCGCCGCGTACGGTCACGGGCGACGGCTACGAGACCACGTTCCAGGTGAACCATCTCGCCGGCCTTCTCCTCACCGAGGAGCTGCTCCCGTCGCTGCGCGCCGGCGAGGGGACGATCATCTTCACCTCGAGCATGGCCGCGTTCCAGGGTTCCATCGAGCTCACCGACCTTGGCAAGGAGAAGGGCTGGACGTCGTTCGGCGCCTACGGGGCCGGGAAGCTCGCCAACATCGTGACGGCGAAGGCGCTGCAGCGCCGGTACGAAGGCGACGGGATCAACACCGTGTCCTTCCACCCTGGTGTCGTGGCGACGTCGTTCGGCTCAGGAGCGGGCCTGTTCGTCAAGCTCTTCTACGGGTCCTGGCTAGGGAAGCGACTCATGCGTACCCCTGACCAGGGTGCGGACACTCTGGTCTGGCTGGCGACCACCAAGCCCGGCGTCGACTGGCGCCCCGGCGGCTACTACGCGGAACGTCAGCTCAAGGATCCCCCGAAGCAGGCTCAAGACGACGCGTTCGGCGACCGGTTCCTGGAGGCGAGCGAGCTTCTCATCCGCTGACCGGCTTCGTGGTCGGGTCAGTCCGTCAGGGTCGCAGGAACCTGAGGTAGAACGCCCCGAACACCAGGACGATGCCGATGTTCGCCAGCAGCCGTGCCCATGCGAAGGTCCTGAAGAACAACACATCCACGCTGACAACGACCGCGACCATTGCGAGCGCGTAAAGCACGAGAACCACGATCGACTTCTTCCCCATGACCTTCTCCACGATGCGGCCAGGCTACCTCCGATGCCCGCGCGCACGGGGCGCCGATCGCTCGACGCCCCGTGGATCTTCGTGATGACTAGCGGCGACCGGAGAGGCGCTTCGACGCCATCCACTGCCAGATGTGCTGGCCGTTGTACTTCGGATCGTTGCGGGCG
>JADGPB010000004.1 GCA_017882655.1 Propionibacteriales bacterium | reverse complement strand
CGCCACGCACGCACCGATTCGGCAGCGTAGCCACGACGCCGACCGCATGGCTGTGGCGGTGGATGACGGGGTGAGGATGTTCGAGGTGTTCGCCGAGGACGTCTTCGACCCGCGGCGCAGGATCAGGTTCCTGACCCGAATGGCCAAAGCGCTGGGCCTCGATCCCGGCCAGCTATGGATCGGCTGAAGCGGGCATCGGGCACATGAGCTGTTCGGTGGGGGTGGGTTTGGCGATCGAGGAGTCACGACACGCCGGGCTTCGCAGCATCTGAGCGCACTTGGCGACCCCTCAATGCCCGACTCCAGCCGCCACCCACCGACGGGGGATCCAAGGCGGGTCCGACTGTCGAACGTCCCGATCGACAGGTTCTCCCCCGCGCGACGCCTCAAAAACTCGCGCGGAAATCAGTTGCACATCTGCGAGGGACCTCTCTAGGCTCTCAGGAGGTCGCCATCGGGTGGCGACTCTTGTGTGCGAAAGGAGAACGCGAATGCTGAACCTCATGTGCTCGACGGCGACGACCCAGTCGCGTCCGTTCTTCGTGCTCTCCGCGATCGATACCAATCCCGCCAAGCCGAGCAACAACGCGACGACGAGCTTCAAGCGTCACGCCGCCGACTACGGCACCGGAACCGATCTGGCCCCTGGGGCCGCCTTGTGATGGCATGACCATCTAGGCGAAAACCAGGCCGTGAAACCCAGATCACCGGGATTCACGGCCTTCGTGCTTCCCGGGACAGACCACCAAGCAACCGCCACCCAGGAAGCACCGACCATGACTCTTCTTCTCGAACTGATGGCCCCCTTCGAAACGCACGACACCATGCCCTGTACCGACGAGGACCCGGAGTTGTTCTTCGCCGAGTCCCCTTCGGACATCGAGCTCGCCAAGCTGATCTGCGGCCCCTGCCCCCTGCGGGACGAGTGCCTGACCGGTGCGCTGGACAGGCGCGAGCCGCACGGTGTGTGGGGCGGCCAGCTCTTCATCGCAGGCGAGATCGTCGCTCGCAAGAGGCCGCGAGGTCGTCCTCGCAAGATCGTCGAGCCCGAACCGGCGATCGAGCTGCCAACGCGTGAAGTCGCAGCCGCGTGAGCCCGAACGGCAGACCCGGACCAGTACGAACTGGTCCGGGTCTTGCTTTGTCCGGGGTCAGCGAGCCGCGAAGCCAGGCAGGTACTCGGTGAGCACGTCGGCGAACCGTGCCCTCACGTCCAGCTGCGACAGCACCGCGATGCCGCCCATCCAGACCCGGTGGATCAGCGCGTACACGGGCGGGACGTTGAGCTTGGCCATGACCGTGTCGCTGGTGCGGCTCTCGGACATGAGCCGCTGGTACTGCCCCCGCATCCAGTCGCGGGTGAAGTGGAACTCCTCGGCCCGGGCGGGCTCGACAAAGGGGCCGAGGTAGGCGAGCAGGTCCTCGGGGTTCACATCTCCCACGAGCAGACCCTCGCCACGGAGCCCGGCGACCACATCCTCGGCATTGCCGTAGAGCGCGGTCCTGATGAGGCGCCCCATCGGCTCCGGCAGCCCGTCCGGCAGCTTGGCCACGAGGCCCCAGTCGACGATCCCAAGGCGACCGTCACCGAGGACGAGGAAGTTCCCAGGGTGCGGGTCGGCATGGAGCACGCCTGCGCGGTGCGGCGCGGAGAACAGGAACCGTACGTACGACAAGCCCACCGCGTTGCGGCGCTGCTCGTCCCACTCACTCACGGCGTTGAGCTTCGCCCCATCGAGCCACTGGCTGACCAGCACGCGCGGGGTGGCGGTCAGAACCCTCGGTACGACGAACTCGGAGTCGCCCGCGAACGCGGTCGCCGCTGTCGTCTGGTGCTCGGCCTCCAAGAGGTAGTCGACCTCCTCACGGATCCGCTCGGCGATCTCGGCGCTCAAGGCCTTCATGTCGATGCTGCCCGTCAGCGGCGCCATCACCGATGCAAGCCGGCCGATCTGCGCGAGATCGCTCTCGAGGGCCAGGTCGGCGCCCGGGTACTGGATCTTCACCGCCACGGGTTCGCCCGTCGCCGCCCAGGTGGCGCGGTGGACCTGGCCGATCGAGGCCGCCGCGGCGGGGCGGCGTCCGAACTCTCCGAAGAGCGAGCGCCAGTTCTGGCCCAGCTCCTTCTCGAGCACGGCCTCCAGCCTCGACACAGGCATCGGCGGAGCGGAGTCCTGCAGGCGGCGGAGCTGCTCCCGGTACGGGCCGGCGATGTCGTCGGGAAGCGCAGCCTCGAACATGCTGAGCGCCTGCCCGAACTTCATCGCGCCGCCCTTGAGCTCTCCGAGCACCCGGAACACCTGGGCGGCCGCCTGCTGGCGGAGATCGTTCTGGACGGTCTCGGCGCTGTGTCCCATGAGGCGGCGTCCGAAGCCGACCGTGGCGCGTCCGGCGTAGCCCAGCGGCAGCCCGAGCATCTTGGCGCCCCTCGCGAAGCTTGAGGTCGGCACGCGGTCGTGCTCGACTGCTTCGCTGTCTCCCGGCTCGCCGCTCATGCCCCCATTCTGTCCGTCAGCGACAACCCGCCCAACACGCGTCCTGGGGCATGACACGCACAGTGGGGGTGCTGGGGCCATACCCGCAGCGTGGTCCGGCCGGTGTCGCTGGCCAGCGTGAGGGTGCGGGAGCGCAGCTCGCCCGCCTCTCCGTACAGGAACGCCACGATCTGAGCGAGCCCCAGGGCCGTGACCCACGCGTCGAGGACCGGGTCATCGGGCGCTTGACGGTGAGCGAGCTGAGCCGCCAGGCGGGGCCAGACAGGGTCCGCCTCGGCCCGCCAGAGATCCGCACAGCGCAGGCAGGACGTCTCGGGTGGTACGACGAGTGGCCCGGCAACCGCCCTACCAGGTCTTGTCCTCAGCACGATGTAGGGCTCGCGACCGCGCGCCAACGCATCGGTAAGGCTTCGCTCCGGCTCGCACGTTCCGGTGCACACGACGGTGATCGCCACGTCGTCCCCGGTGTCGATCTTCGCCCGGCGGCCCTGCCGGCCGGGGGAGCGGCGGAGGTGGCCCACGAGACGTTCAGCAGCGGTCAGCCGCGTGCCAGCGACCGGCGCAGGGTCCCTGACGTGGATGCTGTGGCCCAGGTCCAGAAGCGCTGACGCGATCCGTCCGGCCACCCGACCGCTGCCCATGACGCGGATCGGTGTCGCTGTCGCCGGTTCGGCGAGTCGGCCGTGCTCATCGAGCCGAGCGAGGAGCCACTCGCGCCAGGCGACGTCCGTCGGCTCGTGGGGAGGCTCCCGGTCAGGGTTGGTCAAGGAGCGGAGCAGCGTGTCGGTCAGGCGCGGTACAGGCCCCATCACCAGGACGTCGTCATCGATGCCGACCTGCAAGGTCGTCGTGTCACGCCAGACCGGGACCATGTCGCCGCGAGTTCGGCGGGCACGGGATGAGGGTGGGGGGAGCGGCATGCCTCATGCTGGCGCGCGACACACCAGTGGGGGAAGGCGTGTCACGCACGCGCCAACACCCGGCCGCGATGGACAACACCAGGAAAAACGGTGGGGACGAGACCCTAAGGTCCCGCCCCCTGACGCTCTACAGCCGGATCAGGCCTTGCCCAGAATCCGGTTGAGGTTGGTGTCACAGACCGGGCACTTGCCCTTGGCCATGCGGGTGCCGTTCTCGCTGACAACGATGTTTCCGGTCGCCTCGCGCTTAGCCTTGCATTTCACGCAGTAGAACTCACCCGTGTAGGTCGTGTCGGCCACAATTCCTCCTTGTCCGCGACGTCCGATCAGGGGTGACCGCCGTCGTGTTTCCTGGCTGCGTACTCTACGGGGGGTTGGCCCTGAGCGCACGTGGACGCGCCAGATTCGCTCTCATAGCTGGCCTCGCAGGCCGTTTTGGGCATGAAACAGGGTTCTCGATCGCACCGTTTGCCTTCCCCTGCGAACGGACGACCTGAGAACCCTGTCCCCCAAACAGTATCGAGGGCGCTGAGTCCCGGTCAAGGACGGCAACCCTCGGAACGCGAAGGACTGTCGGTGGTTGCTGCCATGCTGTTCCACGACGGAAGGACGAGCAGAGATGGAGTTGCCCGAGGACGTCGTGGTCCGCCGCAGCGCGCGGCGCAGACGCACACTCCAGGCCCGCCGGGACGGCGACAAGATCGTGGTCCTGGTGCCCGCGACGCTGGCAGCCCGCGACTACGAGCGGCTCGTACCGCAGCTCATCGAACGTGTACGTGCTCGCGAGGCCGGCGGCAAGCGGCGAAGCGACGCCGCGCTCGAACAGGCGGCGACACGCCTCGCCACGCAGCTGGCCGGCGAGCTGCACCTGCTGACCCGGCTTCAGAGCGTCGGCTGGTCGCCGCGGCAGAACCATCGCTGGGGGTCGTGCACGGTCAGCACCGGCGAGATCCGGTTGAGCAGCCGGCTCCAGCCCATGCCCAACTGGGTGATCGACTACGTGCTGTTCCACGAGCTGATCCATCTCGAGGAGGCCAACCACTCGCGTCGGTTCCACGAACTGATGCGTCGCTACCCCCAGCACGACCGGGCGCAGGGATTCCTTCAGGGAGTCGCGCACGCGCTCGCCGGTGGACCTGAGCCCTGGCCCTCAGACGTGGACGACGATCCGGACCGGCTCCCCACCGAGGTGCGCGGCTAGTTCCCGCTCTCCTCGTCGAGCAGCTTCGCCAGCTCCGCGTCGAGATCGTCGTTTCCGTGAGGAGAATCGCCGCTGACGAAGCCGAGCGGGTCGTCGAGATCGTGGGCCGAAGGCATCGTGTCGGGGTGGTGCCACACGGCGTCCCGCCCCTCCACGCCGCGTGCTGACCGCAGCGCCGCCCAAAGGTTGGCGGCATCCCTCGTACGACGTGGGCGAAGCTCGAGGCCGACGAGCGAGGCAAAGACCTGCTCCGCGGGGCCGCCAGTGGCGCGCCGACGTCGTACGGTCTCGGCCAGCGGTCCGGCGGTCGGCATGAAGCGGATCGTCGCCTGCGCCACGACGTCGTCCACCCAGCCCTCCACGAGCGCCAGCAGGGTCTCCAGACGGCCGAGGACCTCGGCCTGCTCAGGTGTGCGCTGGGGGGAGAACAGGCTCTTGCTCATCTCGTTGCCGAGCTGAGCGAGGTCGTCCATCGACACCGGCTCCCCACCCATGCCATCGAAGGACTCCTCGAGGGCGCTGAGGTCGACAGTGATCTCGCGGGCGTAGTGCTGCACGAACGCCACCAGCTGCGGACCGAGCCAGCCGACGTCGGCGAACAGACGCTGTCGAGCGGCCTCGCGGAGGCTGAGGTAGAGCATCACGTCGCGCTCGGGGATATCGAGTCCCTCACCGAACGCGGCGAGGTTGGTGGGCAGGAGCGCCACCTGTGGCCGGGACAGGAGCGGCATCGAGACCTCGGTGGCGGAGACCACCTCGGTGCCGAGCTTGCCGAGCGCCTGGCCGAACTGCACCCCGAACATGCTCGACGCCGACTGCTGCAGCATGGGCTGGAACATCTGCTGCATGCCGGCCATCTCAGGCTCGTCGCTGAGGCGTTTCGTCATCACCTCGCCCAGAGAGGACGCGATCGTCGTGACGATCGGTTCCACCATCGTCTGCCAGGTCGCGATCGTGTTCTCGACCCATTCCGCACGGCTCCATGCCGCAGGCGGCGCTGGCACCGCGGGGAAGACGGTCGCGTCATTGAGCCACAGCTCCGCGAGGTGAACCGAGTCGGCGATTTCGTGGCGCTGTCTGCTCGACGGAGTGGGGTCGGGACCCAGCGCGGCCACGACCTTGCGGGCCATGTCCTTCGCGAACACCCAGTTCACGCCGCCGCCGTCGGTCGTCATCGGCTGCCCCGAGCGAGCCATGACGCTCTGCAGCGACGCGAGCAGCGCCTGGACATCGAGCGGCTCACCCTCGCGCGGCATCGGGATCCCCAGCGATGCGAAGATCTGCTCGAAGGGCAGGTTCTCACCGCCGAACGGGCCCTCGGGCACCTCGTCGTCGTCGGGACTGTTGACCATGGGCAACTCCTTCATCTGAGGCACTGAGAAGCGTACCCGTGTGTGCCAGCCGCGAAGGCCTCACAGGCGGTGACGCGCTCCGGACCTGGCCCCACTCGGGTAGATTGCGTGGCATGCCGCGCTGTGACCGAATCGTCGAGGATCGACGTCGTGCCGTGGCTCCTCGCGGCGGGGTGGGCCTGTGACCCGCCAGACCTGGACCGCCGTCGTGTCCTCAGTCGTCTTCATCGCGCTGGCTTCCGTCCTCGCGTTCGCCCCGATCCGGTTCGTAGCGTGGACACCAGGAGCGACGTACGACGTGCTCGGGTCCAGCGACGGCAAGGCGGTCATCCAGATCGACGGGATCACCACTTACGCCACCACGGGCGAGATACGCATGACGACCGTGAGCCAGACCCGGGCCGAGGCCGATCTGAGCCTGCCGGAGGCACTGTTCGACTACGTCATGCCGCACCGCGACGTGCTGCCCCGCGAGCTGGTCTACGCCCCTGGCAAGTCCGCCAGCCAGGTGGCCGACGAGGAGAAGACCCTGATGTCGACTGCTCAGTTCGATGCGGTCGTCGCTGCGCTTCGTGCGGCCAGCCAGCCCGTACAGGAGCTGCCGATGGTCACGGCCGTGCGTGTCTCCGGCCCCTCCAACGACAAGCTCCAGCCCGGTGACCTGATCCTCATGGTCGACAACGTCTCGGTGCGCACCAGCGCCGACGTGGTCGCGCGGATCAAGGACAAGGGCGTCGGCCAGAAGGTCGTCATCGAGGTACAGCGCCAGAACGCCCGTCTGTCCGTGACGATCGACACGGTCGGATCCAGCAGCGACGGACGGGTCGCGACGATCGGTGTGACCGTCGGCACCGGCTACTCGTACGCTCCGAGCGTCTTGTTCAGCATCGATCCCAATGTCGGCGGCGGCTCGGGCGGCCTGATGATGTCCCTGGCGATCTACGACAAGATCACCCCCGGCGACCTGCTCGGCGGCCGCGTCATCGCCGGAACCGGAACGATGGACGCCACCGGTACCGTTGGTCCCATCGGCGGCATCCAGGAGAAGATCGCCGGTGCGGAGGCCGCCGGCGCCAAGGTCTTCTTCGTCCCGGCCGACAACTGTCAGGACACGGTGGGCGTCAGCACCTCGATGACCTTGGTCAAGGTCAGCACACTCAAAGAGGCCATCACGGCCCTTCCTCTCGCTCTCGATCCCAGTTCCGGCCAGCGCCCACCGGCATGCTGAACGACCTGGGCGACGCGTTGGCTGCCGCGGTCCTCGATGTCGAGCGTCACGTGGGGCGATCGGGATGGGACCAGCCTTCCCGACTGTTCGCCCTGGTGCCGACGGCCGAACTCCTCGAGGCCGCGCCTGAGCTCAAGGCCCAGCTCGGGGCGGACCACCCCGAAGGTCACTTCTCGAGCGTCGAGCAGGACGACTTCCACGGTGGCCTCGGCTTGTTCGAGGCACTTGCCCACCTGGCGTGGCCGGCGACCGTGGCCGGCTGCGTTCTCTGCGTCGAGCGCGCTTTCCTACCTTCGCAGTACGAATCCGAGCTGCCCGACGATCCGTCGCAGGCCAGCGATGCCGTGTCGAGCCATCCGCAGCGTCAGGAGCTCAGGCTCGTGACGGGCGTGCTCCGTACCGGCGAACGGCACGCGGTCGCTCGGGTCCGCAGCGATCCGTCCCAGCTTCTGGGCGGGGCGGACCTCGCCCCGGGGCTGTCCACAGCCCTTCTCGCTACCCTGGGCGATTGAACCTCACGCAAGGAGCCCTGCTGTGTCCAGTCCTTCTCTCGGTCGTACTCGGCGCGGCGCACTGATCCCGACGATCGTGACCGTGATCGTCCTCGGATACCTGTTCTCCACGTTCGCCCAGATCTGGACCGACAAGCTCTGGTTCGGGCAGCTGGGTTACGGCACGGTCTTCTCGACGCAGCTGTGGACGTCCGTGGGTCTGTTCTTCGGGTTCGGCATCGTCATGGGTGTCGCTGTCGCCGCGACCTTGGTGGCCTCCACCCGCGAGATCCGAGGCGCCAGTCGTACGAGCAGCGCCTTGCTCAACCGGTACCGAGACCTGCTCGGCCGTCGCCTCAAGCTGGCCATCGCCATTCCCGCGGTCTTCTTCGGGATCATGGCGGGCGTCACAGGGACGTCCGCACGATCGGTGTTCCTCGCATACGCGTACCGCACCGCCTTCGGGGTCCAGGATCCCCGGTTCGGCTTGGACATCTCGTTCTTCGTGTTCGAGTACCCCTGGTACCGATACCTCGACTCCTTCGTCCTGGGCGTGATGCTGCTCTGTCTCGCGATCGCCGTGGTCGTGAACTTCGCGCTCGGTGTGCTCAGCTCCGAGAACAGGCCCCAGCTCGGAAGCCGCCGGGCGCACGCCCAGATCTCGGTGCTCGCGGGGCTGGCCCTCCTCGCGTACGCAGTCAACGCCTTCCTCGACCGGTACGGCGAGGAGCTCCAGTCGTCGACCCTGCTCGACGGCCTCACGTACACCGGCGACAAGGCTCAGATCACCGCGCACACCGTGGTGGCCGTCATCGCAGCACTGACCGCCGTCATGTTCTTCGTGTACGCGCGGCGTCCCGGCTGGCGGATCCCGGTCACCTCGTCGATCCTCATGGTGGTCTCGTCGCTCATCGTCGGTGTCGCCTACCCGTCCGTGGTCCAGTCCTTCTCGGTGAAGCCGGACGAGCCGGACAAGGAACGCCCGTACATCCAGAACCACATCACCGCGACGAGGCAGGCGTTCGGCGTCGCCGACACCCAGATCTACGACTACGCGGCCACGACCAGCGCCGACGCGGGCCAGCTCTCCGCCGACGCCGCCACGCTGCCGGGGATCCGGCTGATCGACCCGTCGATGGTCCGCGACACGTACGAGCAGCTGCAGCAGGTGCGCGGCTACTACTCGTTCGCGCCGGTCCTCGACGTCGACCGCTACAAGATCAACGGCACCATGACGGACGTCGTCATCGCGGCGCGCGAGATGGACCAGAACGGTCTTCAGAACAAGCAGTGGAACAACCTCCACACCGTCTACACGCACGGGTACGGACTCGTGGCCGCGTACGGGAACCGCCGCCAGACCGGCGGCGAGCCCCAGTGGCTGGCTGCGGACATCCCCACGGTCGGTGTCCTCACGGCGGACCAGCCGCGGATCTACTACGGAGAGCTGGCCAAGGACTACGTCGTGGTGGGGCGTGCTGCCGGCCAGTCGGCGATCGAGTTCGACACGCCAGGCGGTGGGGACGCGACGGGGGAGCAGTTCAAGACGTACGACGGGGCTGGTGGCGTCGGCATCGGGAACGCGTTCACGAAGGCGCTGTACGCGACGCGGTTCGCCGACGTCAACCTGTTGCTCTCCGACCGGGTGAACAGCGACTCGAAGATCCTGTACGACCGCACACCGACCCAGAGGGTCCAGCAGGTGGCTCCGTGGCTGACCGTCGACTCGGACATCTACCCGGCCATCGTCAACGGTCGCATCCAGTGGATCGTCGACGCGTACACCACGTCCGACAACTACCCGAACAGCCACAAGCTCTCGCTGACCGGTGCTGCGTCGAACCAGATGGTCCAGACCGGGCTCTCGGCCAATGACGAGATCAACTACGTCCGCAACTCGGTGAAGGCCACGGTCGACGCGTACGACGGCACCGTCACCCTGTACGCGTGGGACGAGACGGACCCGCTGCTCAAGACGTGGATGAAGGTCTACCCGGGAACCGTGCAGCCGAAGTCCGCGATCTCGCCCGAGCTCCTCTCGCACCTGCGCTACCCGACGGACCTGTACCGCGCGCAGCGCGAGGTGCTCGCCCGCTACCACATGACCAACCCCGACCAGTGGTACTCGACGTCGGACATGTGGGCCATCCCCAGCGACCCGACAGTGGATCAGTCGGCGAACCTTCGCGAGCCCACGTACTACATGTCCGTGCGGTGGCCGACGGCTTCGCAGAACGGGACCAAGGTTCCGGGCGAGACCTCGCCGCAGTTCAGTCAGACCACGGTCTACAGCCCGAACAACCGACAGAACCTCGCCGCGTACATGACGGTGGTCGCGGACGCGGCCAGCAAGGACTACGGCAAGATCAGAGTGCTCCGCATGTCCGACACTCAACAGGTGGAGGGCGCGGGACAGGCCCACAACAACATTCTCCGCGACGAGAAGGTGGCGTCCGCACTTCGTCCGTACCTGAACCAGGGCAGCGCCAAGGCGCTGTACGGGAACCTGCTGACCGTGCCGGTGGGTGGCGGCATCCTCTTCGTGGAGCCGATCTACACGCAGCGCAACGAGGCCCAGAGTGGCGCATTCCCCGTGCTGACGTTCGTCGTGGTGCGCTTCGGCGACCATGTCGGCATCGCCGACACGCTGCAAGCGGCGCTGGACCAGGTCTTCTCCGGTGACGCCGGAGCGACGACCAACGAGAACGCGCCACCCACCACCACGACACCGCCGACCGCGACGCCTTCGACCGGCACACCGACAACGACGCCAACCACCACGACGACGAACCAGCAGGAGGTCAAGGCGGCGCTGACTGAGGCTCAGCAAGCGTTCACCGACGCCGACAAGGCGCTCGCTGCTGGCGATCTGGCTGGGTACCAGAAGGCCCACGAGACCGCTCAGGCCGCGGTGGCCAGGGCCCTCAAGGCGATGGGCGGCTGATACTGCCCTCAGGCCCCCCTTTCGCGGCGCCCTAGTCGGACACGGCCCACTAGAGGCCTGGCGGGCTCTCGGCCTCGACGCCGAGCGCGTCCGCAAGGGATGGATCGCCGACGACGAGCACGGCCGGCTCGTCAGGCCAGATCTCGGTGAAGGCAGCGGTCGCGTCGTCGGCGGTGACGCCGAGGAGACGAGCGGTCGACTCGTCGACGTGGCGCCAGCCGAGGCCCATCGAGGCAAGAATGACCGCCTGCTGGGCCACGCCGCTGGCTGTGGCGTAGCGCAGCGGTGCCGTACGCGTCAGGAAGTTCACGGCCCGCGCGACCTCGGCGGTCGTGAACGGCTTCGCGGCGACATCGAGCAGGCGCAGGGCTTCGGTGACGGCCTCCGGCACCACTTCGGTACGGAACGAGCCTCCGACGGCTGCGTACCCACCATGACGCAGCGGGGTGGTCGACGTGTATACCCCGTACGTGAAGCCGCGCCGCTCGCGCAGCTCTGTGTTGAGCCGACTCTGGAACGTACCGCCCAGGATGGAGCAGGCGACCTGGAACGCGGGCCAGCGCGGATCCACACGGTCGATCGCGGGGGCTGCGATGCGTATGTCCGCCTGTACGGCGCCGGGCCGGCTCACGAGGCGCCGACGGGGGGCTGCCGCGCCGGGATCCTCGTGGTGGGGCGTGACCTGCGTGTCTGTCCAGTCGCCGAACGCCCCTTCGGCGATGGCGATGGGATCGACGCCGGCGAAGTCCCCCGCGATGACGAGTGTGGAGCCCGCAGGACTGTAGTGCGTCGCCTGGAAGGCACGGACCTCATCGGGGCCGAACGCCTCGAGGGTCGACGTCAGCCCGCCCGTCGGCCTGCTCGCACGGAACGAGTCGCTGAAGACGGCGCCAGGAACCAGCGCGGCCGCGAGCTGCGCGGAGTTGGCCATGACCTGCTGGATCTCGGCCCGGCGCAGCCCGATGTGTCGGAGAACGTCGTTGTCGGCCAGAGCGGGGGTTCGGATCGCATCGGCGAACAAGGGGAGCGCGTCCGCGACACCGGTCACGGGGACGTCGATGCTGACGTGCGTCGCGAGCTGCGTGACACCGGCGCCGATGACCGCACCCGTGTTCTCGAGGGTCTCGGTGAAGGATGCACCGGGGTGCGACAGCGTCCCTTCGTCGAGGGTGTGGGCGGTGATGTTCGCGATGCCCTCACTCGAGACGGGCTCGGACGTGAGCGGCAGGTCGAGAGCCATCGTGGCGCTGATGACGTACTGACCGGGCAGGTCGAACACCCAGACGGCCAGGCCGTTGTCCAGACGGTGCTCGGTGGCGGGAGGGAACGACCAGGCGGGCTGTCGACCGAGCCGGGGGCGACGAGGCGAAGTCATCACGCCTCCTTGCTTCGGTAGTACAGGACGGCTCGGTTGTCCGGGTCGAGCCACCGTCGGGCGGCTGTTATGACATCTTCTTTCGGCACGGCCATGACGGTACGAAGTCGCTGGTTCACCCAGTCCGGTGAGCCGTTCAGGGTCGCCGCCTGACCGAACCTGTCCGCACGTTGGTCGAGGGCGGACAGCTCGGTGAGCCACTCCCGGGCGAACTGGGCCTGCGCCCGTTCGTGCTCTTCGGCGGTCGGCCCCTCGTCGACGAACTGCTGCCAGGCCTCGAGCATCGCCGCTTCGAGAGCTTCCGGCTCGACGCCGTCCCAGCAGCGGGCGGACGCGACACCGATGGAGTTCCCTCTGGCGAGCGACATCGTGAACGCGCCGGCGCCTTCGGCGAGCTCGGTACGAACCAGCGCTTGATGCATACGCGACGTGATCCCGTCACCCAGCACGCTGGTCGCCAGACCGAGCGCCTCGAGATCGGGATCGCCTGCCTCCGGCAGCCGCCACGCTGCGTACACGGCATCCCTCGGGACGGCTGAGGTGACCTCATGGCGGGGGATGCCCTCATGGGGCGGAAGGGGCGCGACCTGGGGTCGGCGACGTCCGGGCTGGTTCGGGAGGTGTCCGAAGTACTGCTCGGCAAGTCGGAAGCCCTGGGCAGGGGTCACGTCACCCGAGAGTGTGAGGACGACGCGGCTGGCGCGGTAGTTGGCCCGGAAGAACGCGCGCATGTCCGCGAGTGTCGCCGCGTCGAGGTGCTCCATCGAACCGATCGTCGGGTGGGCGTACGGGTGGCCCTCGGGAAAGTTCAGGGCCAGGATGCGGTGCCAGGCGTCGCCGTACGGGACGTTGTCGTAGCGCTGCCTCTTCTCCTCTTTGACCACCTCGCGCTGGTTGTCGAGGTTCGCCTGGTCGACGGCGTCCAACAATGTTCCGAGGCGGTCGGCCTCCATCCACAGCATCATCCGCACCGCCGAGGTCGGCACGGCCTCGAAGTAGTTCGTGCGGTCGTAGGACGTCGTCCCGTTCACCGAGCCGCCGGCCGCCTGGGCCAGCCCGATGTGGTCGCCCGACTTCACGTGGGCCGATCCCTGGAACATGAGGTGTTCGAAGAGGTGCGCGAGGCCTGTCCGGTCCGGAGCTTCATCGGCAGAGCCCACGTCGTACCACAGGTTCAGGGCGACGACAGGCACGTTGTGGTCGGGATTCACGATGACACGAACACCGTTGTCAAGGCTCTTCTCGAACAGGGGGTAGGTAATCAGGCGGGGGTCCATGATGCAGCCACCTTAACCGACCTGGATGCGCCGCGACTCCAGGTAATAGCGCTTGTCATCGGCCTCTCCCAGGGAAAACGTCTTCCGTGGCAAGGTTCCGTCAGCGACGATCGATGCGACGAACGATCCTTTCGGCACAGCGGGCAGGAACAGACCGAGATTGGAGTCGCGTCGTCCGATCTCGCTGGTGGCGTCACTGCCGTGGATGTAGTCGACCTCTCTGCCCGCGGCGACGAGAGCATCGATCACGGCCTGGAGCGTCCCTGCAGGGATGCTGGCCTCGGCGTCGGTGAGCGTGTACGTCGCGTACCCGTCGTGATCGCAGTATCCGAAGGTCTGCTGGGTAGCGTTCGCGACCCGCTCGATGACTTCGTCCGTGGTCTCGACGGGGATGACCGAGTACGAGGCGCAGTGTCGCGCAAGCTCGGCCTCGAAGACCTCGCGTGGCGTGTCGAACAGGACACGGTGGATCGGCTCGAACTCGAGTCCAGGGTCGAAGATGTTCTCGATCTCGACGAGCGCCCACCGAGCCGGGTGGGTGTCGCGCTCGGCATCGCTGAGCGTCGGTCTGAGGTCTTCCCAGCAACTCTTCGCCGTGGCGAAGCTGTGGTTGCCGTCGCCCATGGCGAACAGGAGCGGGTCGGCAGGGTCGAGGGCGTCGTGCAGGGCAGCGAGGGCTTCGGCGAAGGCGGGGATCGCCTCGACCGGTACGGACCAGCCGGTGACCCGGCCTCCATGCTGCATGAGGGTGGTGTCGTAGAGGGGCGTCTCGTTGTTGCTCAGTGTCGCCAGGGGTTCGATGACCGACCGGGCGGCGTCGGAGATGAGCACCATGATGTGGGGGAGCTCGAGCGGGGCGTCTTTGCGGACCCGCTTGCGCGGCGGGATCCGGTCGAGAATCGTGCCCTCGGTGGCGCGGATGAGGGTGCGGTCGTCGGCGCTCCAGCTGTACTGCTCGAGGTCGAGCGCCACCATCACGCCCCAGCGGACGACGCCGGTAGCGGTCTCGCGGCGTACAAGGAGCAACGTCTTCTCGTACGTTTCGAGCAGCCCGCGCTCGAGATACTCGCGCATGGAGGCGTTGATGGCGTCGATCCGCGCTTGCGGGTCCGGCTCGCCGAGGTAGACCTCGGGGTAGATGAGCCGCAACGTCGAGGGGGAGTCGCCGACCAGCTGTTCGACCGCGGCCCAGTAGTCGGGTTGGGCTGTGTACTGGTCGCACGCCACGACGGCCCAGCGCGAGAGGTCGACATCGGGGCGGGGGAGCAGGATGTCCGCCAGCCGTACGCCGATGCGTGCCAAGGTCTTCTCGTGGCTCATGGATCTCCTTCACGGGTGCAGGTAGAAGCCTAGGGTGAAGGAGGTTGAGCCACTCGCCGACCGTTCAGCGGATCGCGCCTCCTAGCCTTCTAGCCCGTACGGAAGGTCCGGACGCTGGGCCTCGATCTGGATCAGCCGGTTGTACTTGGCGACTCGTTCTCCGCGCGCCGGGGCACCCGTCTTGATCTGGCCGCATCCGGTGGCGACTGCGAGGTCGGCGATGAACGTGTCGGGGGTTTCGCCGGAGCGGTGCGACACCATCTGGCCGTACCCAGCCTCACGGCAGATCCGCATCGCTTCCAGGGTCTCGGTCACGGTGCCGATCTGGTTGACCTTGATCAGCGCCGCGTTGGCGATCCCGTCCGCGATGGCGGACGTGATGATCGCCGGGTTCGTGCAGAAGTTGTCGTCCCCGACGAGCTGGAGGCGGTCGCCGAGAGCCGCGGTGAGCTGCTTCCAGCCGTCGCTGTCGGACTCGCCGAGGCCGTCCTCGATGCTCCAGATCGGGAACCGGTCGATCATCTCCGCGTACCGGGCAATCATGTCGGCACTCGACAAGCTCACGTTGTTGACCACGTACCTGCCGTCCTTGTGGAACTCCGAAGCCGCCGGGTCAAGGGCGATCGCGACGCCGGATCGGCCCGTCGGGTAGCCGGCGTCACCGATTGCGTCCACGATCAGGGCGAGCACTTCCTCCGGTTCGGCGAGGTTCGGCGCGAAGCCACCCTCGTCGCCAAGTCCGGTGGCGTGCCCACCGGCGACGAGCCGCTTGCGCAGCGCCTGGTACACCTCGGCGCCGGCCCTCACCGCCTCTTTCATCGATGTCGCGCCGATCGGGCACACCATGAACTCTTGGAAGTCGAGCGGGTTCGGAGCGTGCGCGCCACCGTTCAGCACGTTGAAGCACGGGACCGGCAGCCGGAGAGTCTGACCGATCCCTGGCAACCACTCGTACAGCGGCTTGCCGGCCGAGACGGACAACGCCCGCGCGAGGGCCATCGACGTCCCGATGATCGCGTTCGCCCCGAGCCGGGCCTTGTTCGGGGTTCCGTCCAGGTCTCGCATGGCTTGGTCGACCTCGGCAAGGTCGCTCCAGGAACGGCCCGCGAGGCAGGAGTTGATGTCGGAGTTCACATGTCCCACAGCCTGGGAGACACCGGCCCCGCCGAACCGAGCCGGATCACCGTCGCGGAGCTCCACGGCCTCACGGGTTCCCGTCGAGGCGCCCGAAGGAACGCCCGCCTCGGCCACAGTCCCGTCAGCCAACGTCGCCGTCACCATGAGGGTGGGGCGTCCGCGAGAGTCCAGAACCTCGATCGCCTGTACGCCTTGGATCTCGAAAGCCATCATCGGCCCCTTTCGCGTTACCGCGTCCACTGTGGACGTCGGACGAGTGGGCAGCAGCGAATGACAAGGGATGGGGGACAAGCCCCCCACCTCCTTGGCGTCAGCGAGGCTGCGCACGAGGTAGGGACTGTTGGCCGCGAGAGCGACAGTTCTGAAAGGGCGAGCCCCACCGCCCGATAGCGACTCTATCCGTTTCGGAACCGCCCGGAGCATGGATCGTGAAGAGCTGCGGAGCAGCCGTTCACCGCTCCGGACGCGCATCTTCCGGCGCCCTGAGCGGCTGAGCGCTAGACACTCGTCTCGAGCTCAGCGACATCGTCGGCGGACAGGGTCAGGTCGCCGACGGTCATGTTCTGCTCCAGGTGGGCCACGCGAGACGTGCCTGGGATCAGCAGGATGTTGTCACGGTGCGCCAAGAGCCAGGCCAGGCCGACTTGGGCCGGCGTGGCGCCGAGGCGCTCGGCGACTGTTCGTACGGCGGCGTTGTCGGTGACCTTGGGCATGTGGGGGAACGCGGAGCCGAGCGGGAAGTACGGGACGTACGCGATGCCGTTCTCACGGCACAGCTCGAGCACGTCGGCGTCCTTCTGGTCGACCAGGCTGAACGCGTTCTGTACGCACACGATGTCCGCCTGGTCGATGGCCTGCTGCACCTGGGCAACGTCGGCGGTCGAGATGCCGACACCTGCGATCTTGCCCTCCTCGCGAAGCGCGACCATCTCGGCCAGCTGGTCCTCCAGCGGCACCTGCTGGTCTGCGCCCGCCTCGGGATGGTCCGTGAGGCGGAGGTTCACCGCACCCAGCCGTTCGACGTCCAGGCTCCTCAGGTTGTCCTCGACCGCCGAGCGCAGCTGATCCGGGCGCTGCCCAGGCAGCCAACCGCCCTTGTCGTCCCGGAAGGCGCCGACCTTGGAGACAAGCACGAGGCCCTCGGGATAGGGGTAGAGGGCCTCACGAATCAGGTCGTTGGCCACATCGGGCCCATAGAACTGAGCCGTGTCGATGTGGTCGACGCCGAGCTCGACCGCGCGTCGCAGCACCGCGATCGCCTCCGCGCGATCACGCGGCGGGCCCATGACACCGCGGCCAGGGAGCTGCATCGCGCCGAAACCGATCCGATGCACGCTCAGAGAGCCCAACGGGAACGTATGCATGACCCGACCCTAGCTCTGCGCCCTTGGTGGCCGGCGCAGACGACCTTGGAGGACGTCGCCCTCCTCGGAGCCTGAGAGTTTGCCAGGCCTGCTTAGGCTGGCGGTATGGCTGACCTTCGACTGGCGGTGGTGGCCAACCCGCGGAAATTCGATGACGTGGAGGTTCCGCGCGCGCAGATCCTCCTGCAGTGCGAGAAAGCGGGACTGGACGAGCCGCTCTGGTTCGAGTCAGGCAAGAAGGATCAGGGCCGCAGCAAGGCGAAGAAGGCGATCAAGCAGGGTGCCACGGTAGTGGCGGTGTTGGGGGGCGACGGCACTGTACGTGGCGTTGCGTCCGCCCTGGTCGGCACCAAAGTGGCTCTCGGGATCCTGCCCGGCGGTACAGGAAACCTCGTGGCTCGAAACCTCAAGATACCGGTGGACGACCTGGCAGAGGCCCTGCGGATCGTGATCGACGGTCGCGATCACCACATCGACGTCGGGCGGGTGCGATTCGACCACGACGACGAGGAGATGTTCCTCGTGATGGCCGGGATGGGCCTCGACGGGGAAGCGATGGCCAAAGCGAACAAGACCGTGAAATCGGCGGTGGGATGGCCGGCGTACTTGGTGTCGGGGGTCGCGGGGATGTTCCGTGCGGGCTTCGGTGCCTCGCTGTCGACGCCTGACCAGCGGCCGGTCATCCAGCACGCGGCCTCGGTGATCGTGGGCAACTGCGGAACCCTGACCGGCGGGATCGAGCTGATGCCGGACGCCCGCCTCGATGACGGGAAGTTGGACGCCGTCGTCATGTCGCCCCACGGCGTGTTCGGCTGGGTAGCGCTGATCGGTGCGGTCGCGACTCGCGAGAGAGGCGGGCACCGGAGGCTCGTACGTCGCGTGAGCCACAAGATCACCGTCGTGTGCGACGAGCTCGTCGAGGCGCAGCTCGATGGCGACGCAGTGGGCAAACGGTCCGGGTTCAAGGCGTGGGTCGAACCGGACGCGTTGAAGGTACGGGTCGATGGCTGACGCGGGGAAGACCGCCGCCAGGGGACGGCGCTCGACTGAGAGGACCGGCATGTCGGGATCCGAAGGCCGCTGGTGGCGGCCGGCGCTGCAGTTGCCGGGTCTGGCGATCTGGGGTCTTGCGATGCTGCTTGGCTCCGCGATGCAGAACCCAAGGCCACCGCTGGCACAGGACACCGGGATCCTGGTCGCGCTGATCCAGACCCGGACGAACTTCCTCACCGGGGTCGCCAAGCTGATCGAGTTCTGGGACGGGCCACAAGCGACTCCCTTTCTGGTCGTCATCGCCGGGATACTGATCTTCTGGCGAGGGCACCGATCCTTGGCGATCATCGCGGTACTCATGACGGCTTTGGCCTGGTTGCCGGGTCATCTCGCGAAGCTGCTCTTCCCGCGGGATCGTCCCGGGCCGATGACCCAGCCGGTCTATGAGGTGTTGGGGGCGAACTCATTCCCGAGCGGTCATACGGGCCTGGTGGTCGCCGCGACCATCACGGCGATGTTTGTCCTGACCGCGCTCGGGCACAGACGTGCCCGCATCGTGGCAGCGTTGGTGGGCGTGATCTGGACCATCGTCGTTGGCATGTCGCGACTCGAAGTGGCCGTGCACTACCCCACCGACGTCATCGGCGGCATCGGGCTCGACGGTGGCATGGCGCTCATGCTGTGGCCCATCGCCGCCGGGTTGAACCACGTCTTGGCGCGCTGGCCGGCCCTTGCGGATCGGCACTGATGCTCCCGTTGGTTGTCAAGCGGCGTTGAGCCATTGGCGGTAGTCAGAAGATCGCAGGGTCACGAGTAGCCATCCGGGCTTGCGGATGTGCGACCATTCGAGGGTGACCAGCAAGGGCGCCGAGCCCAATGTCGGGCAGCCGGGAACGGAACCAGGCGCGATGACGGCGGCACTTGCGCCAGACCCATCCGGGCCCGGGCACAGTACGAAGGCTGTGCTGACCCTTGGGGCGCTTGGGGTCGTCTTCGGGGACATCGGCACCAGCCCGTTGTATTCCCTGCAAACGGCCTTCAGCATCGAACACAACTCCGTCCTACCGATACCGGGCGACGTCTTCGGGATCATCTCGATGGTGTTCTGGTCGATCACGATCCTCGTCTC